>VAZL01000051.1 GCA_005883445.1 Alphaproteobacteria bacterium
AGCTTCGCACCGCCTGCGGATCGATCGATGCCGGCACCGCGTCAACCGACATGGCGAGCGAGTCGCGCAGCAAGCTCCAGGTGCCCCATACGATCACGCCGACGATCGCCAGACTGGCGAGTGGATCGAGCCAGAGCCAGCCGGTGTAAAGGATGGCCAGGGCGGCCACGACCACGCCCGCCGACACGGCGGCGTCCGCGACCATGTGCAGGAACGCCCCGCGGATGTTGAGATCGCCTTTGCGGCCGGACGCGAACAGGGCGGCGGTCACGCCGTTCACGATGATGCCGACGGCCGCCACGATCATGACCGTGCCGCTCGCCACCGGTTCGGGATGCAAGAGCCGCAGCACCGCTTCCCAGGCGATGGCGCCGACCGCGAGCAGCAGCAGCACCGCGTTGAACAGCGCCGCGAGTATAGAAGAGCCGCCTAGGCCATAGGTGAAACGCGACGAAGGCGCGCGCCTCGTCAGCACGCTCGCAATCCAGGCAATGACCAGCCCCAGCACGTCGGAGAGATTGTGCCCGGCGTCGGCCATCAGCGCCACGGAATTGGCGAGCACGCCGTAGACGAACTCCACGGCGACGAACGTCAGGTTGAGGCCGATGCCGACCGCGAAAGCCGTGCCGAAGCTTGCGGGAGCGTGCCCGTGGGCGCGTCCGCGATGGTCATGATCGGCGTGTTGATGGAGGTGATATGCGCTCATTGGGAGCATGAAGATCAACGCGACGCGCCATGATATATGCACTTTGCGGCGTTGTTACACGGCAGTTCCTTCATTGTGCCTGTATGCAGCTGTGGCTTGGCGGCAACATATCCAAACAGAAAGCGTCACGCCGGTTCCGCCATGGGGGATAAGGTGCCAAGCTTGACCGGCACTCCAGGTAAAGGGGCACCTTGCTTGACTTCGTTGCAAACGATGCGCCGCTTCGGCCCGTGGCTGCTCGGGCTGTTTTTGCTCGCCCAGCTCGCCGGCGTCGTGCCGGTGATGTTCGACCACGCCGTGCACGTGTTCGAAAGCCAGCCTGCTGTCTCCGGCGCGCACGACCACAGCGCGCCCGGCCGTCACGGCGACCACCGCCATGGCATCGGCGATGTGAAGGATGAATGCTGCTCGCTGCATCATCACCTGGCGGGAGTCCTTCCGTTCACCGTGCGCGTCACTTCGTTCAACCTTGCCGCGCGGCCGATGCTTGTGCCCCCGACACGCGCGCTCGCAAGCGCCGATCCGATCCTGCTCGAACGCCCGCCGAAATCCTCGTCGCTGATCTGAACCGTCGCGCGCGCGGCCGCCATGGCCGCGGGCATGCGTTTGGATTTCGACAGGATGGCGCACGATGTTTTCACACTGCTGGTCGGTGCGCGCCTTACCGCTTCGGAAGGCGCCGCGCGGCGCCCTATCGCGGGCGATACTGCTGACCGTGTTGGCGGTGCTTGTCGCGACAAGCTCCGCGCATGGCGCCGCGGGCAAACGCGCGGACAAGACCGGGGAAGTCGATACCGAACACATGTTCGGCTTCACGGAAGGCAGCGATATCGGGGAAGCGGGCGAAAAGGAGCTCGAGGCCGATTCGACCGGCCGCTTCGGCAAGCTCGGCGGCTCCTACAACACCGTCGCGACCGCGCTCGAGGCCAAATACAGTTTCTCGGACAGGTTCCGTCTCTCGGCCGTGGCGACGGTCGCCTATTACGACATCACCGGGGTGAACGCGATTGACGATCGCCGCCAAGCGGCGCTGCAGTCGGTCTCGTTCGACGCGCGATTCCGCCTGTTCGATCGCGAACACGCGCCGTTTGGGCTGACGCTCAGCGTCGAGCCCCATCGGGGTTTCGCGGATGAGATGGGCGGGGAGCCTGCCGACCAGTATGGGGCTGAATTTCGCGTGCTTGCCGATCGCGAATTGATACCCGGCCGTCTATTCGCCGCGTTCAACGTCAGCTACGAGCCGGAACAGACGCGGCTGCGGGCGTCCGGCGAGACGTTGCGCGAATCGATGCTCGGCATTGGAGCGGCGATCGCATTGCAGGTGATGCCGAACGTCTTCATCGGCGCGGAAGCGCGCGACCTTCGTCACTACGACGGCCTCGGCCTCAACGGTTTCGCGGGGCAGGCGTTCTACATCGGCCCGACTTTCTACGCGACGTTCGGCGAACGATATTTTGTCTCGGTGGCGTGGAACGTTCAGGTCTGGGGCGCGGTGGCCGGAACCTCGGGCGCGCTCGATCTCGACAATTTCGAGCGCCACCACGTGAAGCTGCGCATCGGCGCTCGCTTTTGAGCGTGTACTCATAAAGGCGCAGACTGGAGGTCGGCTTTCGGGGGGCAGAGCGAACAACATTTGCTCATTCTTAGCCTTTCCTCTTTGACCCGAACGGGACCCTGGCGGCTTCCCGGGGCTCCGCAGAGCATTCGTCAGGTATCCGACTCTCGTGGCTTACCACAGATCGTAGATTGCGCCCGGCGCATGCGGTAAAGTCGTGCGCGGGGGTAGGATTGAGCGCGGTGCTGCTCGGGAAGGTTTTCGAGAATTACGATCTGCTTGCCTGGCTTCGCCGCCTTCGCCAACGGCGGCTAGAGGCATACGGGGTCGCATTGCTCGTGGTCGCGCTCGCGACGTTGTTGCGTATGCTTCTTTGGGGTGTGGTATCGGAGGCCGGGCCTTTTACCATCTACAGCCTCGCAATCATCATCGCGGCGCTTGTCTGTGGATTCTGGCCCGGCATGATGGCGACAGTCCTCTCTGTGCTGATAGGCTCGTATTTTTTTGTTCCCCCCACGTTCAGCTTCGCCCTCTTCTCAACAAAAGAAGCTTGGACCGTTGCAATGTTCGCCGTCGTGGCGAGCATCAACGTGGCCTTGGTTTCGGGTCTTGTTGCCGTTCTCCTGCGGCATGAGGATCGCCAGTTACTACTATTTCGAGAGTTGCAGCACCGCTCACAAAATCTTTTTGCGGTCATAGAAGCCATTGCGTCACGAACGTTAATTGAGGGGCAAACAATCGCCAACGCAAAGGAGGTATTTGCGGGTCGCTTAAATGCGTTGGCGCGTACTCATTCCATGCTGGCGAATAACGCGTTTTTGGGAGCACCACTGAAAGAAATTGTGGCGCAGGAGCTCACGAGCTTCTCCGATCAGGTCACCGTCACGGGGTGCGATATTGCCGTCAATACCCGTGCGGCGGAAAGCTTTGCGCTCATCATCCATGAGCTAGCGACCAATGCCGTCAAGTATGGAGCGCTTTCGACGCGCCAAGGTCGAGTCGCTATTCAATGCAGCATCGACGGCGCTGACGGAAGTGGGCAATTCCGGTTCGAGTGGAGGGAGTCAGGAGGACCGCCGGTCAGTCCACCTGCACGCAAAGGCTTCGGGAGCACGATACTATTCGAGGTGGCAAAGCAGTTCAGCCAAGACGTTCAAGCAAAGTTTAGCCCGGAGGGTTTCACGTATCAGCTTCGATCGCTGTTGGCTGGAATCGAAGCTCCACGCGCTGAATCTCCTGCGTCGCTCGCAGCAGCCACTCAGGAGCGGGCAGTGTGACCCTGGAGGAGGCACCTCGCACTTTCAGTCGAGCACGGGAGCCGGCGACAGCAGTCACATCACTGCGGGCAAATGTAGCCGATTCCGCTTGGATTTTTGAAGCAGCCGACCGATTCGGGAAGCACCTGCTTCGGCAGCCAAAGCACGACCTTCGG
>VAZL01000052.1 GCA_005883445.1 Alphaproteobacteria bacterium
CGCCACTTCCGCCGGCGGCGGCACCGACCTCGTCGCGCGCTTCATCGCGCAATGGCTGACCGAGCGGCTCGGGCAATCCTTCTTCGTCGAGAACCGGCCCGGTGGCGGCAACAATATCGGCACCGAGATGGCGGCGCGTTCGCCCGCGGACGGCTATACGCTGTTCATGGCGAACACCGTCAACACCATCAACAATTCGCTTTATCAGAAGCTCAACTACAACTTCATCGCCGACTTCGCGCCGGTCGCGAACGTCATGGGCACGCCGCTGCTCGTTCTCGTGCGTCCGCCGGTAGCGGCAAAAAATGCCGCCGAACTGATCGCGCTCGCCAAGGCCAACCCGGGCAAGCTCAACCTCGCCTCGGGCGGCGTCGGTTCGACCGGGCACATGTCCGCTGAGTTGTTCCAGATGATGGCCGGCATCAAGTTCACCCATGTGCCGTATCGCGGCGAGGCGCCCGCGCTCACCGATCTGATCGCGGGGCAGGCGGAGTTGATGGTTTCGACCACCGGCTCGTCGCTGCAGGACGCCAGGGCGGGCACGGTGCGCGCGCTCGCGACGACGACCGACGACCCTGTGGCCGACCTGCCCGATGTGCCGCCGCTGTCGAAGACGGTGCCGGGCTATCGGGCCGACGCCTGGAGCGGCTTCTGCGCGCCGAAAGGAACGCCTTCGGAGATCATCACCTTGCTCAACAAGGAGGTGAACCTCGCGATGGCCGATCCGAAGATCAAGGAGCGCATCGCCAGCCTCGGCGGTGTCACGCTGCCCGGCTCGCCGGAGGACTACGGCCGAACGATCGCGGCCGACACCGAGAAGTGGGCCAAGGTCGTGCAGTTCTCCGGCGCGCAGGTGAATTGAATCGCTCTTGTGCTCCGGGGCGGCGAGTTCCACACGAAACACGATTGAAACCATTTTTTGCCTTCGACGAAACCATATTCCGTTTCCGCGTTTGAACCCTCCTTCTCAGCGGGTGACCAATGGTTGACGGGTGGCTGAGTAGGAACAGCAATGAAAAGATGCGCCCAATGTCAGGGAAAACTCGGATTAGGTGTTCGCTCCCGTAATTTGTGGAACGGACGCTGGTGGGTTCACGTTCGCTATTGTTCGAGCCGCTGCGAGGCTCGCCATGAGCTGGACCGACGCGAACGCCAAATGTCGCTGGTGGATACCTTCCCGTCTCGCAGCAGCCCGCAGAGCTGAATGAGACCAAAACGGCCCTCGACGGCGACTGCGGTTGTCGGGAAGAACGGCGCCGCTGGCCGGACCAAGATCACAGGCAACTATTCGGGCATCCCGCTCTTGCGCAGCCCCTCGTGGACTCGCGCGAACAGCTGCCGATAGGCGGTGCTGGTGAGCGCGAGGGGAACCGGCGACTGCGTGCGGAATGTCGACACTCGACTGCCGGGCCGCCTTTCCAGATAGGCGGCGAGCGCGGCGCGGGCCTCCTCGGAGCGACCGAGGAGCGCGTAGGCCGCTGCCAGAAAAGCATGCGGCGAGGTGTTCTTGGGGTTGGCATCGAGGGCGTTGACCAGCGCGCGGATGGCTTCTTCGTCCCGCCCAAGGAGGACGAGCGCGTGGCCGCGGCCGTCCAGCCAGGTCCAGCGTCCCGGGTCGCGGGGGCCGATGCGATCCGCTTTGGCGAACCACTCGAGCGCTTGTTCCGGCTTGCCGACATACAAGGTCGACAAGCCGAGCTCCTTGTAGGTCCACGGCTCACCGGGATTTTCCATGATGACCATCTTGGCCATGTCGATGGCGTCATCGAATCTGCCCTGCGCGCGGCGCAACGCGGCGTTCGCCTTCAAAGCCAGGAGGTGACGGGGCTCGATCGCGAGCGCGCGGTTGAGCAGCCGCTCCGCCCTGCCGAGCCGCTCGTCCCCCCCGGTTTCGTAATAGCCGTTAAGAAATTCGAAAACGAGCGTCGTGGCCACGCCAGCCAGACCATCGACGCTGGCCGGCTCAACATTGACCGCCTGCTCGAATAAACCGCGGGCCTCGATCATCGTCGCCTGCGACGACGGCAGGTTGAGCACAGACTTGCCGCGCATGACGAGGTCGATGAGTTCGGCGCTGTCCGGCCGTTCGCGCCAGCTTCGCCGTGCTTCGATATCGACCACCTGCAGGCCGATCGCGCGCGAAACCCGGCTCACGATCTCGTCTTGAACCTGCAGAATGCTCTTCAGCTCCGCGTCAAAACGCTCGGCCCACAGCTGGCTCGCCTCCTTGGTCTCGATCAGCCGCGTGTTGACGCGCACGCGCTCGTCGTCGAGGACGACGCTGCCCTCGAGCAGATAACGAACCTCCAGCTCGCGGCCGATCTCCCGCGCGTCTGCACCCCGGCCCTTATAGGTGAACGCCGTGTCACGGGAGACGATGGGAACCCCGGGCAGCGCGTGCGCGAGATCGCTGATGAGGCTGTCCGTAATTCCGTCGGCCAAGTAGTCCCGCTTGGGATCGCCGCTGAGATTCGCAAACGGAAGAACGATGATGGATGGAGTCCACGCGTTGAGCCGGTCTTCCGAGGACACAACCTCGCTTGCCACGGCATCGCGGTCTTTGACGTACGGCGTGGAGGATGACCACAGCAGCCACCATGCCGCAGGCGCAGTCAATAACACGAGGGCAACGGCCCCGACGGCGACGAGCAAGTTTCGCGTAATCCGCCGCCCATTCGATGCTGCCGCTTTCGTTGGGACGGCAGCAGCGGCACCCGCATCAGCGTGCAACATCGCAAAGTCATCGGCGGCGTCCGATACCCGATCGGCAAGCGCCGGCCGGCTGGCCACGGCGAGACCATGAGCAAGGTATTCCTGGTCCGGACCGCGCCTGACGTCGTCGAACGAGGGAGCTGAAGCTGAGGGGTCGTCGGACAGCGGCAGTGATGCGTGAGCGGGCACGAGCTTCGCCGTCTCGTGCACCGGGTCTTCCGGCGCAATTCCTGTTTCGATCGCGTTAGCGGACGGCGCAGAGCTGTCACGTTCGACGTCACCGACGAAACGAAACCCACGCTTGTGCAGCGTGCGAATGAAACTCTGGTCATTGCCGCTGTCGCCGAGCGCGCGCCGGGCCGCGCTGATGCGAGAGCTCAGCGTCGCCTCCGAGACGATGCGTCCCTGCCAAATCGCCTCGAAGAGCTCGTCCTTGCTCACGATTCGATCGCGGTTGCGGATGAGGTGAACAAGGAGGTCGAACACCTGCGGCTCGACGTGAACGATCGCGCCGGTGTGCCGCATCTCCTGTCGTGCGAGGTCGATCTCGAAATCGGCGAAGCGTAAATTCAAAGCGGCCCCCTCGTTAGCTTAAGCCCAACTCCTGTCGCTGCCGCGCGACTACTTTGTCAAATAGCCGGCGGCTATCGGAACGGTTTCACACTACCTTTTTCAGAAAATCTTCAGGAAATCCCCAAAGAGAATCCATGGAGATTCAAGACGGACTGGAACCGAAGGTCAAGTTTGTAATCTGGTCTGCGGCTAAGCCATGCGGTCACGCGGACGCGCCGTTCGAGCCGTTCCTGGCTTGAACCCGTTCAAAAGCTTAACGCGCATATCGTGAGGACCAAGC
>VAZL01000053.1 GCA_005883445.1 Alphaproteobacteria bacterium
AACCCGGCACGATGCGCTTGTCCTTGGCCGGATCGACCAGCTGGTTGGGCTCGACGTAATCGTCGCGCGTGCCGTTGCCGTTGGTGTCGAGGATGAACGGCGACCAGCCCTGCGATTTCGCCGCGTCGCCGGTCTCGTCGAACATCTTGGTATTGATCCAGCCCGCCACCGGCCCGGTTCCGCTCAGCCACAGTGTGTCGTTGGCGTCGTAGCCGAACTGCGGGTGATGGGTCCCGAAGCAGGTGTCGACGAAGGTGTACTTCATCGTCTTGGGGTCGAGCATTGCCACCTGACGCGCCGAGCGCTCGAGCGGGAAGACCTTGGCCGAGGGATGGTCGGAGCCTTTCTTGCAGAAGGCCGGATTGTCCATGCCGCGCACCGTCGCCGCGATCCACACCCGGCCCTTCTTGTCGAACATGGCGTTGTGGTTGTTGGCCCGGGTGTCCCAGGTCTTCTCGTCGCCCCAGTACGCCGAGGCCTGCAGCGGCTTGATGCTGGCGGCATGGCCGGGCCCAAGCGACTCCGGCATGTTCGGATCCTCGACCGGCATCTTGAAGAACGTCACCTTGCTCGTCTTGGGATCGAGGATCGGCATGTTGTCGGTGGAGTATTCAGGCGAGCCGTAGAGCGGGCCGTTGGCATTGACGGTCGGATTGCGCCGGTCCGACGAGATCAGGTCGTGCAGATACTGCTTGTCGGTGCCCCATTCCCACGAGGTGACCACGACGTTGCGCTCGGCGCCCTGCGGCCGCGGCGGCTTGCTCTTCGGCAGCTCGCCCTTGGCGATGCGGTCGGTCCAGTCGCCGTAATACTTGAACGGCGCGCCGCCGAAATTGCCGGCGAGCTGGTTGGTCATCTGCTCGCCGGATTGCCCGGACTGGATGCGACGCATCCATGCTTCTTCACCCGACTTGAACTCGCCGAACGCCGCGGGGATGGTGCGGGTCGACTGCTGCCCGAGCTGATGGCAGCCGATGCAGCCGATGTTCTTCGTCTGCTTGAGCCAGTCGACCTGCGTGAGCTTCTCGGGAATGTTGCTCTTGCCGCCGAACTCGCTCTTGTCGGGGATCTTGAGCATCGAGTACCAGTAGATCGCCGGGTAGTACTGCGCCGCCGCCGCCTCGTTCGGCGCCGGCGCTGCGCGCAGATTGAGCTGCTGGCCCGGTTCGCCGTCGACCTTGGGCGAATCGACGAGACCGTAGCCACGCACCCACACCTTGTATTTGGCCTTCGGAAGGTCGGGCAGCACGTAGCGGCCCTGGTCGTCGGTCACCACCATCTTGGCGTAGCGGGTGGGAAGGTCGGTGGTCTCCGCGATCACCCAGACGCCGGCCTCCGGCCCGTTCGCGCCGGTGACCACGCCGCCGATGTCGTCGTTGTCGATGGCGACCGCGGTTTGGGCGCTCAACCGCGCCGGCGCCCCCGCCAGCAAGGCGGCGAGGCCGATTGCCGCCACGGTCAAGTACAGCCTGGCTTTGAGTCTCATGGATGCGCTCCTCGTGCGTGTCGTTTTTGTCTCGCGCGCGTTTGTGTCGTGCCCCGGGGCCACGTGTGCTCGCCCCACGCCCCGCGCGCTCGGCCCGAGATTCTGCACAGTCCATGTCGTCCCGCAATAAGTCTGGTCGCGGCCGCGCCGGGGAGCGGGCGGCATGGAGATCCCGGTCTCGCCGAGGGAACGTCGAGCCGGTCCGGGCGTTGGCCGAAGGCGAGGGGGGTCCTGCCGCTGGACGACGAAAGATGACGGCGTAGCCCGCGGTGCCTCTTTTCATATGGCTGGCACGACTGTACGGCATCCCCATATGAACTCTCGCATCCGTGGAGGCTCCAATTGTCCAGACCGCTGATCGTCTCCATCCCGCACCGCCTCGGCCGCGAAGAGGCGGCGCGCCGCATCAAATCCGGGCTCAGCGCCGCGCGCACGAACTATTCCGCGCTGCTGACCATCCATGAGGAAACCTGGAGCGGCGATCGGCTCGCCTTCAATCTCAGCGCGCTCGGCCAGAGCGCCGTCGGCTTCATCGATGTTGCCGACGACCACGTGCGCCTGGAAGTGCAGCTGCCATGGCTCTTGGCGGTGATGGCGGAGAAACTCACGCCCGCGATCCGCAAGGAAGGCACGCTGATGCTGGAGAAGAAGTAACAGGCCTTCGGGCGGCCCGGCCAAGCATGCAGCGACTATGCGCGCCACAAGAATCAGGTTGAAATCCGCTCATTCCGGTGCATAGCGCGTCGCTAAGGGCGTTCACGCCCGTCTTCGACGGGCTATGGACGCGCGTAAACGCGCTTCTGCTGCGAATCCAGATGGAGCGTGGCGCGGTACTGTCGGAACTCGATCCGATGTGCTAGAGTTCGCATTCAAATCGGGGATTGGCCGAGGAGGCATTCATGCGCACGATCCCGCTCGCTTTCATCGCATTCGCTGCTTTATCCCTGTCCACAACCGGCGCCCGTGCTGACGGCAGTTGGTGCGCGAATTACGGCACCGGCCATAGCGGGATCAACTGCAGCTACACCTCGCAGCAGCAATGCATCGCGAGCGTGTCGGGCATTTATGGATTTTGCACGCCCAATCCGTACCCCGGCACGGGTTACGGAAGAGGCGGGAGCTGGAACCTCCCGCCGAGCGGCCGAGCGCGAAGCAACCGGAGCGGGTAGCGCCGCTCAACAGGAGCGCGGCGCCGCAACTTCGAAGCTACGAGTGAACTGCGGCGCCATGGGGTGCGCAAAGCGCACCCCGCCGATTTCGCCGACGTTGCGTTCCGGCTAGGATGGCCGGCAACGTCGTCCCGCGTGACACATCCTTACCGTGAACAAGCCTTCGACTCCGCACGTCGGCAGTGGTCCGGCGCAGATCGGCCCCGCCGTGCTCGGCGCCTCCTCGTTTGCCTGCGCCGACGTGCTGAGCAAGGTCGTCCTGATCGACGGCGCCGACGTGCTCACCATGTCGGCCGTCCGCGCCGTGATCGGCCTTGCGATCCTCCTTGGCTGGATGCAACTCGTTCCGTCACGCGCGGATTTTGGCCGGCGGGAGACATGGATCACGCTCGGCCTCGGCGTTTTGTTCGCGGGCAACGTCTTTCTCGTGTTCAAGGCGATCGAGACCGTCGAGGTGCCGATCGCGATCCTCACCTATTTCGTCTATCCGCTGCTCACCGGGCTGGCGGCGGCGGCGAGCGGCCTCGAACGCGTCACGTGGCGCGGCTCCGCCGCGGCAATCGCAGCGTTCCTCGGCCTGGCGCTGATGATCGGCGCGCATCCGACGACGCTGGCGGCTACGGGCATCCTTGCCGCGCTCGGTGCCGCCGTTTGCCGGGTGGCGATCCTGCTCGTCACCCGCGGCCTGCTTTCCGGCGCGGATCCGATGCGCATCACCTGGTACTCGCTGCTGTCCTCG
>VAZL01000054.1 GCA_005883445.1 Alphaproteobacteria bacterium
TCTCGAACCAGCTGCGGACGAGATTGTCGGCCGAATGGGTGATGGTGCCGCCGGAGCGCAGATGCTCGTCGGACTTTCCGATCGTCTGGGTGGGAAGGAACAGCACGCGCAGATCGTCGGGCAGACGCGCCAGCACGGTCTTGATCAAGCCCTCGGCGATCGCGGTATCGGTCATGACCGGAAGATGCGGGCCATGCTGCTCGGTCGAGGCGACCGGCAGGACCGCGACCGTGGCGTTGGGGTCGAGCCTGGCAAATTCGCTCGACTTGAGCTCCGCCCAGAACCGCTTGGTCATCATGAGTCCTTTAGTACCGGTCTGCGTGGCGACCGATGCCGTGGGGCCGCGCGGATGGTATAGCAAAAGTCCTGGTCGTCATTGTACAGCGCATTCCGGCCAAATCGAATCAGCGCATGCGCAAGCGTCGGTCCTCTCCATGCGCGGGCTGTCTTCAAGCGGAAAGAAACATGCTCTAGCATGCTCCGGTTGCCGCCCCCGCGGCGGGACGAGGCGAGCATGAGTGCGGTGCGCTTTCTGTTGAACGGAACGCCATGCAGCGAGGATGGCGCCCCGCCGAGCATGACGGTGCTCGACTGGCTTCGCACCCGCGCGCATCTCACCGGAACCAAGGAAGGTTGCGCGGAGGGCGATTGCGGCGCCTGCACCATCGTCCTCGGTCGACGCATCGACGGATCGCTGCAGCTCCGCGCGGTGAATTCCTGCCTGATGATGCTGCCGCAGATCGACAATTGCGCGGTTCTCACGATCGAGGGTTTGGCGGGCCCGGACGGGGCGCTCCATCCGGTGCAACAGGCGCTCGTCGATGCCGACGCCACCCAGTGCGGCTTCTGCACGCCGGGCTTCGTGATGGCGATGTTCGCCTTCCACCACGGCGGCGAGCCGGCCGACACCGCGATCGTGCATGAAGCGCTCGCCGGCAACCTCTGCCGCTGCACCGGTTATCGGCCGATCGCGGCGGCTTGCCGGCGCGTTGCGCACGGACCGGCCGATCGTTTCGTTGCCGAATTGCCCGCGCTCGCTGATGCGTTGTCGGCGCTGCCGGTAGCCGCGGACTACCGTTACGACGAACAGACGTTTCTCGCGCCGCGATCGCTCGCTGCGCTCTTTGCGGCGATGGCGCAGGCTCCGAATGATCTCGCTCGAGGCCGTTGACGAGTTGCGGCGGATCACGCCGGCGGCCGATGCGATCGAGATCGGCGGCGCGGTCACGTACACCGATGCTTTGCCCTATCTCGATCGGCACTTTCCATCCTTCGGCGCCCTCGTCCGCCGCATCGGTTCGCGGCAAATTCGCAATCTCGGAACGATTGCCGGAAATCTGGCGACGGCTTCCCCGATCGGGGACACCATTCCCTGCCTGATCGCGCTCGACGCCACGGTCACGCTCGCCTCGCGCTCGGGGCAGCGCATGCTGCCGGTGGAATCATTCGTCACCGGCTATCGCGAGAGCGGACTCGCGGCGGGCGAGGTCATCGCCGCGATCCGCATTCCCTTGCTCGCCGCGGGCCAGGACTTTGCGGCCTACAAGGTTTGCAAACGCTTCGACCAGGATATCTCGACCGTGGTCGCCGCCTTCCGGCTCGAGCGGCCCGGCGGGAAGGTCGCGGAGTTGCGGGCGGCCTTTGGCGGCTTGGCGGCGCGCGCGCTGCGGGCGCGCAGTGTCGAAGGCGCGGTGAAGGGCCGGCCGTGGGCGCCGGCCTGGCTCGCCGACATCGATGCCCTGCTGGCGCGCGACTTCACGCCGATCGCGGACCACCGCGGCGGCGCGGCTTATCGCTTGCGCGCGGCAGCGGGCCTGTTGCGCCGCTTCCAGCTCGAAACGTCTTTGGCGGAGCCTATGCGGGTGGAGGCGCTATGAGCGACGTCACGGCACGAATTCGCGGCGCAGTCCACGCTGCGGTGGGCCACGACAGCGCCGTCGCCCATGTCACCGGCGCGGCGCGCTACCTCGATGATGTTCCGATCGTATCAGGAACGCTGGAAGCGGCCCTGGTGCTGGGTCCGCATGCGCATGCCCGTATCCGCCGCATCGATCTCTCCGCCGCCCTCGCCGCCCCGGGCGTGCTCGCCGCGATCACCGCCGCCGACATCCCCGGCAAGAACGACATCGCGCCGATGCGCAGCGATGAGCCGGCATTGGCCGCGGACGTGGTCGAATACGACGGGCAGCCGGTGGCGGCGATCGCGGCGACGACGCTCGATCGCGCGCGCGCGGCGGCAAAGCTCGCCGCGATTGACTACGAGCCGCTCGCCCCGGTGCTGACCATCGAAGAAGCGATGGCGCGCGAGAGTTACGTTTCGCCGCCGCAAATCATGGTTCGCGGGGAGGTCGAGGAAGCGCTCGCGCGCGCGCCGCACCGCCTTGCCGGCGAATTGCGCTGCGGCGGTCAGGATCATTTCTATCTCGAAGGGCAGATCGCGCTCGCGACCCCGGGCGAGGCTTCCGACATGCATGTGTGGAGCTCGACCCAGCACCCGACCGAAGTTCAGCGCGGCGTCGCACATCTTCTTGGCCTGCCCTTCAACGCCGTCACGGTCGAGGTGCGGCGGATGGGCGGCGCGTTCGGCGGCAAGGAGAGTCAGGCGACCATCATCGCCGGCATCGCCGCCGTGCTCGCCTGGAAGGCACGGCGGCCGGTGAAATTGCGACTGCCGCGCGACGACGACATGCGCGCGACCGGCAAGCGCCATCCGTTCTTGATTCGCTACGAAGTCGGCTTCGACGCCGACGGCCATATCCTCGCGCTCGACCTCACGCTCGCCGCCAACGGCGGCAACGTGGCCGACCATACGCCGGCCGTGCTGACGCGCGCGCTGTGCCACGCCGACAATTGCTACTTTCTTCCCAACGTCCGCTTCCGCGGCCTGCCGTGCAAGACCAACACCGTGTCGAATACCGCGTTCCGGGGCTATGGCGGGCCGCAGGGCATGCTTGCGATCGAGACGGTCATCGAGGCTATCGCGCGTCGACTCGGCTTCCCCGTTCATATCGTACGGCGGCGAAACTTCTACGGCATCGGCCGCAACGACGTCACTCCCTACGGCATGACGGTCGAGGACAACATCATCGAGCGTGTCGTCGACGAGCTCGACCGCACCGTCGACCTCGCCGCCTGGCGGCGCGACATCGTGAATTTCAATGCGCTCAGCCCGGTGGTGAAAAAAGGCCTTGCCACCATGCCGGTCAAATTCGGCATCTCGTTCAACCGCCCGGCGCTCAACCAGGCGGGCGCGCTCGTTCACGTTTATACCGACGGCAGCGTGGTCCTCAACCACGGCGGCACCGAGATGGGGCAGGGGCTGTTCATCAAGGTGGCGCAGGTGGTCGCCGAGGTGTTTGCGATCGACCTCGATCACATCCGGGTGTCGGCGACCAGCACGGCGAAGGTGCCGAACACGTCGGCCACGGCCGCGTCCTCGGGCTCCGATCTCAACGGCATGGCCGCGCTTCATGCCTGTCAGCAGATCAAGGCGCGGATGACCGAGGTGGCCGCGGATCACTTCGTGGTGCCGACGGACGAGATCGTGTTCGATTCCAACCGCATCTATGCCGGAAACCGCAGTCTGTCCTTCGCCGAGCTTGCGGCGCTGTCGTGGGAGAAACGGGTATCGTTGTCGGCGGCGGGCTTCTACCGCACGCCCGAGATTCACTGGGATTTCGCCACCAATACGGGGCGGCCGTTCTACTACTTCGTCTACGGCGCGGCCGCCGCCGAGGTCGCGATCGATACGCTGACCGGCGAATCGCGCGTGCTGCGCGCCGAGCTCGTCCAGGATTGCGGCCGCTCGCTCAATCCGGCCATCGACCTCGGCCAGATCGAGGGGGCATTCATCCAGGGCATGGGCTGGCTCACAACCGAGGAATTGTGGTGGGACGCCGAAGGCCGCCTTCGGACCCACGGCCCATCGACCTACAAAATTCCCGGCAGCCGCGACGTGCCGCCGATCTTCAATACGCGGATGCTCGAGGATGCGCCGAACCGCGCCGCGACGATCTTCCGCTCCAAGGCGATCGGCGAGCCGCCGCTGATGCTGGCGATCTCCGTGTGGCTCGCCATGAGGGACGCCATCGCGAGCCTCGCCGACCATCGGCTGGCGCCTCGTCTCGACGCGCCGGCCACGCCGGAACGGGTGCTGGCCGCGATCGAGGACATGCGGGCGCGCACGAAGCGCTAGCAGGCAAAAACCAACGCGTTCTGTTGCTGCCGGCCGATTCCCTCCATCCGCCACATTCGGCCTTATACACGCTGCTGCGTCGGCGGTCGCCGTCAGTCAGCGTTGTTTTACCATGCAGCCGATCATTTCGGTCTCAAACGTTTCGAAGACTTACGCCTCCGGCTTGCGGGCTCTGGAGCGCGTCAACCTCGATATTCGCCGTGGCGAGATTTTTGCGCTGCTGGGCCCGAACGGCGCCGGCAAGACGACGCTGATCAGCATCATTTGCGGAATCGTGACCTTGACCGAAGGCACGGTCTCGGTCGCTGGTCACGACATCGGCAGAGATTTCCGCGTGACTCGATCGATGATCGGTCTCGTCCCGCAGGAGCTGACGACCGACGCGTTCGAAACGGTCTGGGCAACGGTGTCGTTCAGCCGCGGGCTGTTCGGCAAACCGCGCAACCCCGACTACATCGCAAAGGTGCTCAAGGAGCTGTCCCTGTGGGACCGCAAGGACAGCAAGATCATGACGCTGTCCGGCGGAATGAAACGCCGGGTGCTGATCGCCAAGGCGCTCTCGCACGAGCCGCAGATCCTCTTCCTCGACGAACCGACGGCCGGCGTCGACGTCGAACTGCGCAAGGACATGTGGGACATCGTGCGTGCCCTGCGCGCCGAGGGCGTGACCATCATCCTGACCACGCACTATATCGAAGAGGCCGAAGAAATGGCCGATCGCATCGGCGTGATGCACAAAGCTCGGCAAGAAGCAATTGACGCTGCATCTGCAAAAGCGGCTCGACGCTTTGCCGGACGCGCTCGCCGCGCATCGGCTCACGCTCGCGGCCGACGGCAGCGAAATCATCTACACCTACGACACGCAAGGCGAGCGCACCGGCATCACCGCCTTGCTCAAGGATCTCAATCTCGCGGGCATCCGGTTCCGCGACCTGCACACGACGCAAAGCTCGTTGGAAGACATCTTCGTCGACTTGGTGAGACAACGGCAATGAATCTCAGGGGCGTGCGAGCAATCTACGTCTTCGAGATGGCGCGCACCGGACGCACGCTGCTGCAGAGCATCGTGTCGCCGGTGGTTTCCACGTCGCTCTATTTCGTGGTCTTCGGCGCGGCAATCGGCTCGCGCATCACCGAAATCGAGGGCGTCGCTTACGGCGCTTTCATCGTGCCGGGACTGATCATGCTGATGCTGCTGACCCAGAGCGTCATGAACGCGTCCTTCGGCATCTACTTTCCCAGGTTCACGGGAACGATCTACGAAATCCTGTCGGCGCCGATTTCCTATCTCGAGATCGTCATCGGATATGTGGGGGCCGCCGCCACCAAATCCATCATCCTCGGGCTGGTCGTGCTGGCGACGTCGGGGCTGCTGATCCCGCTGCGGATCGCCCACCCGGTGTGGATGATTGCATTCCTCGTGCTGACCGCCGTGAGCTTCAGCCTGTTCGGCTTCATCCTCGGGCTCTGGGCCGACGGATTCGAAAAGCTGCAAGTCGTGCCGCTCTTGATCATCACGCCGCTGACCTTTCTTGGCGGCACGTTTTATTCCATCAACGTGTTGCCTCCGGTTTGGCAGACGGTCGCCTTGTGCAATCCGGTGGTCTATCTCATCAGCGGCTTCCGCTGGAGCTTCTTCGAGACCGCCGACGTGAGCGTAGCCTTGAGCTTGGCGATGACGGTCCTCTTCCTCGCCGTCTGCCTGGCGATCGTGTGGTTGACCTTCAAGACCGGCTATCGACTGAAGAAGTAGTCGCGGCGGTTCGAGCGAACCGAGCGGCACGCTCAGGCGGCCGCGCTCATGGACGAGCGGAAGGCCCAGCCCGTGAAATAGGCCTCGACATAGGCGAACACGGCGTACATCACGATGCCCTCGACCGCGAGGCCGAGCAGGC
>VAZL01000055.1 GCA_005883445.1 Alphaproteobacteria bacterium
CGATTCCCATTCGTTGGACGAGCCGACATAGGCGAGCGGCAGCGTGGTGAGGCGCTGCGTCACTTCGAGGATGCGCGCGAGATATTCGGCGCGCTCGACGTAACGCGCGAGCCAGTAGAGATTATCGGCGGTGCGCGAGAGCATCGAGACTATGCGTATCCCGGATGCGGCGCAGCGTGAGGCGACAAGCGCGAAAGGGTGCATCGCCGATCAGGCGCCGCCGCGGCCTGGAACGGTCCCAGATATCGCAAGCTTGTCGTCATCGATCCAGCACCCACGTGTCCTTCGTCCCGCCACCCTGGCTGGAATTGACCACAAGCGAGCCTTTCTTCAACGCCACCCGGGTGAGGCCCCCAGGCACGATGCGGATGCGATCGCGCCCGGTCAGCACAAACGGGCGCAGATCGACGTGGCGAGGCGCAACACCTTCCTCGACGCAGGTCGGGCAGGTCGAGAGCGCGAGCGTCGGCTGCGCGATGAAATTCGTCGGATTCGATTTGAGCTTGGCGCGGAACGCCGCGATCGTGGCCTTGTCGGCCATCGGTCCGATCAACATGCCGTAGCCGCCCGAGCCGTGCACCTCCTTGACCACGATCTCCTCCAGGTGATCGAGCACGTAACTCAGATGCTCGGCGTCGCGGCACAGCCAGGTCGGCACGTTCTTGAGGATCGGCTCCTCGCCCAGATAGAACTTCACAATCGCCGGCATATAGCTGTAGACCGCCTTGTCGTCGGCGATGCCAGTGCCGACCGCATTGGCGAGCGTGACGTTGCCGGCCTGATAGACCGACATCAGTCCCGGCACCCCGAGCACGGAATCCGGCCGGAAGGCCAACGGATCGAGAAAATCGTCGTCGATGCGGCGATAGATCACGTCGACGCGTTTGGGTCCCTGCGTCGTGCGCATGAAGACGAGATCGTCCTTCACGAACAGGTCGCGGCCTTCGACCAGCTCCACGCCGAGCTTGTCGGCAAGGAACGAGTGCTCGTAATAGGCCGAATTGTAGACGCCGGGCGTGAGCAGCACGACCGTCGGATCGGCGCTGGAGGTCGTCGGCGCCACCGACTTCAAGGTCGCCAACAGTTCGTCCGGATAATTCTCGACCGGCGCCACCCGGTGGCGGGCGAACAATTCCGGAAAGAGCCGCAGCATGATTTCGCGGTTCTCCAGCATGTAGGAGACGCCCGACGGCGTGCGCGCGTTGTCCTCGAGCACATAGAAGGTTTCGGGATCGACCCGCACGATGTCGATGCCGCCGATGTGGACGTAGATGTCATGCGGCACCTTCTGGCCGTTCATTTCCGGCCGGAACACTGGATTTTGGAACACCAGCTCTTCCGGCACCACGCCGGCTTTGAGGATTTCGCGCCGCGTGTAGACGTCGCGGATATAGAGATTGATGGCTTTGACGCGCTGCTCGAGCCCGGCGCGCAGGATGTCCCACTCGGCGGAGGCGAGAATGCGCGGCAGCACGTCGAAGGGGATGAGCCGCTCCTGGGCGTCCGCTTCGCCGTAGACCGCGAAGGTGATGCCGATGCGGCGGAACAGGACCTCGGCCTCGCGCCGGCGGTAGTCCAGCACGTCGGATGGCACCTCGGCGAGCCAGCGAAACAACTCGCCGTAGGCGGGCCGCAGTGCCCCATCGCTGCCCTTCATCTCGTCGAACGCGACTACCATGGGGTTGCCTCGATCGCGCGCGTGTGCGCCACAAGAAGGCGCGCAACCCGATCCTAGCTGCAAGCCGCGCGCCAACCCAAGCGGTATTCGGGCCGCCCGCGCGCGCCACGATCGCGTGCCTTGCACACGTTTTGGGCGATCGCTGATTAACGTGCCGGCGTGGTCGAGTCGCGTTGGGGTCTACGGAGCCAGAAGCTTTTTGACGCGCTCGACCACCGGCCGCGGCGTCGCATAGATACGCGCGACCAGCTTTTGCACGTCCTCGCCCGTCGTGGGCGCGAGATCGGCTTTCATTCTAGCCGCCTCGGCGAGGAATTCGCCGTCCTGCATGGTCGCGTCGAAGGCGCGCCGCAGCAGGGCGGCCTTGTCGGCGCCCATGCCGGGCGGCGCCGCGAATGGCCGCGCCATGGCCGAAGGTCCGACCATGAGCTCGAGCAGCAGGCGGTCCTGCTGCTTGGTGACGAGATCGACCACCGCCGGTACGCCGGGAAACTCCGCGCTCTTTTCGAGCGCGGTGCACGTTGATCTTCTTGTCGCGCAGCCAATCGGGCTTGGCGATCTTGAGCGCGGATTGACTGAACACGCAGCGCCCGTGCGCCTCGCCGCGTTCGATCGCAAGAATCGTTTCCTGGCTGCCCACATAGCCGGTCACCAGCTTGAACTTGGTGCCGAGCACGTCATTGAGGACGATGGGCCAAGTGTCGGTTTCCGAGCCTGCGCCGGTCCCGGCGACGATCATCTGCCGCGTCTTGACGTCGTCGATGGTCTTGAACGGCGTCGGCCCCCAGGAGATGCACAGACCGATATCCTTGGTGATGGCGCCGATCCAGGTGAAGCTGCTCATGTCGTAGCCGGGATTGCGCGCGCCGATCAGCGGCTCGAGAATCGGCCCATTGGCGAACGTCGTGATCGCGGTGCCGTCCCGCGGCGCCTGCTCGGCGAGATAGTTCGCCGCGCGGATGCCGCCCGCGCCCGGCATCACCTGCACCGTCACCGTAGGTTTGCCGGGAATATGGCGCCCCATGTGGCGAGCGACCAGCCGCGCGTAAAGATCGATGCCGCCGCCCGCGGTGCCGGCCACATAGATGGTCACCGGCCGGTCGATGGTGTCCTGCGCCTTGCCCGGCTGCGCCGAACCAAGCATGAGCGCGGCAGCGCACGTCGAAAGCCACCAACGCAATGGCGCCGGACGGTGGCGTTGACGCAACCTCGCGGTGCTCCCTCGCTCCGGTCGCGGGGGGAGGGCGAGCGAACCGCATGCGCCGCGATCACACGACGCGAGCGCCAGACTGCCTGCGCTGCGACCCGACGCGGGCATCAAGCCGGTATTGGGATCTCGCCGACGTCCTTCGGCACTTTGTAGCCCTTCTGAACCGCCGGCCGCTTGGCAATGGTCGTGTACCACCGCCTCACGTTGGGATACTCCTTGAGATCGACGGTCTGCCATTCGTAGCGCGAGACCCACGGCCAGATGGCGATATCGGCGATGGAATAGTTGTCGGCGACGAATTCGCGCTCCGCCAGGCGGCGGTCGAGCACGCCATAGAGCCGCCGCGCTTCCTTGAGGAAACGCTCTTCGGCGTAGGGCGCCTTGCCCTGGTTGTATTTCACGAAATGGTGGACTTGCCCGAACATGGGGCCCGGTCCGCCCATCTGCCACATCAGCCACTCGAGCACGCGGTAGCGCGGCTCACCCTCTTTCGGCATGAGCTTTCCAGTCTTGTCCGCGAGGTAGATCATGAGCGCGGCCGATTCCATCAGGCTGATGCCGGTGTCGTGGTCGACGATGGCGGGAATGCGGTTGTTCGGACTGATCTTCAAGAATTCCGGCTTGAACTGCTCGTCCTTGCTGATGTCGACGGGATGCGCGGTATACGGCAGTTGCAACTCCTCGAGCAGGATGGAGGCTTTGCGGCCATTGGGGGTCGTCCAGGTATAGAGATCGATCACGGTTTTGGTTCCTGTGCTCGCACTGTGGCGTGACTTGCTTTTGAGAATTTGGCCGGCGGGCGGTGCCGACGGGGCGTCGCTGATGTGGGGGGACTTGAGTTTCCTACGAGCATGCAACGAGGTCGCACATGCAACGAGGTCGCCGCGTCAAATAGAACCTCGTCGGCGTCGTGTTTGCCAATTCCCCTTTGATCATCGGTCAGCGTTACCTGCTTTCCCACCCCGACGCGCTCGAGCTCTTGGATCAGGTCCGCGAGCCCCCGCACCGGCTTGCCGTCGAGGGCGACGATGACGTCGCCCGGCTTTCCGGTATTCGGGTCCATGCCGCGCAATCCGGCGCGCGCGGCGGACGAGCCCGGGGAGGTTCTTACGATAACGACGCCCTGCACGCCCGCGCGCGCCGCCGCAGCCTCGCTGGCGGCAACGATCCCGATACCGGGCGTCGGTACCGAGCCCCTGCGGATGAGTTCGGGCACGACGCGATTGACGGAATCGATCGGGATGGCAAAGCCGATGCCCGCGTTCGTTCCGGACGGGGAAAGAATGGCGGTGTTGACGCCGATCACCCGCCCCGCCGAGTCGAGCAGCGGACCGCCGGAATTTCCGGGGTTGATGGCCGCGTCAGTCTGAATCACGTTGGTGATTTCGCGGCCGCCGCTGGTGGGCAGCCGGCGCTTGAGCGCGCTGATGATGCCGGTGGTCAAGGATTGATCGAGCCCGAACGGGTTGCCGATGGCGAACACCCATTGCCCGACCTTGAGGTCGTCGGACGTGCCGATCGCGATCGGCGGCGGCAACGCGCGCGTATTGTCCACGCGAACCACCGCGAGGTCGTAGTTGGGCGCGGTCCCGACGATTTTGGCCGGCAATACCTGGCCGGAGGCGAGGCGTACGGCGAGACTGCTGGTCCCCTCGACCACGTGATCGTTGGTGACGATGTGGCCGGCCGCGTCCCAGACGAAGCCCGTCCCCGATTGCGCCGGGCCGTTCTCACCCTCGGATGGCGGTGCTTGTAGCCCCTCGGCGCGCCCCACCACTTGCACGACGGAAGGAGACGCGTGCTCGAAGATTTCAATCGAGGTGCGCTCGATCTCGGCCAAATTGCCGCGCGGCTGGACCGCGCGCGGCGTCGAAGCCGAAAACAGCAGACGGTCGACATAGGGCTGCGCGAAATAGACTGCGAGGACGACCAGAAGCACACCAACCACAATCTTCGAGAAGCGGTCGCCCATCGCAGGCCTCCTCCCTCATTCTATCGAAAAGCGCGCGCGTGATGAAATTGTTCGGGGGAGGGACGCGGAGAGCGTTTCGGCCCTCCGCGGTCTTGCGTCCCGTGCGTCATGACCGCGCCGGCACGATCAGCACGTCGGCATCGGGCGCCGGCGCGAACAGCCGCTCGACCTCGGCCTTGCGCCGCTCGAGCGCGAGCCGCTGGTTGATGTAGCCCTTGTCGGTGATCTCGTTGGCGTCGATGGAGGGCGCGTCCGGCAGCAGCAGCACCCGCGCGATCCGCTGCGAGGAGCCGCCGTGATCGGCGTTCCATCGGGCGATGGCGCGCCCGACGTGCTCGCGCACGGCGGGATGGCGGGCAAGCTCGGGCAACGCAGCTTCACAGCCGACGAGCTTGCGGCAGCCGGCGGCGTTGAGCCAGGCGAGCATGCCGACCCATTCGCGGTTCTCGCCGGCGATGATGGCGTCCTGCAGCGCCGGCGAGGCGGCGGCGAGCGCTGCGACGCGGAGCACGCCCACGGCGACCCAGGTGCCGGTGGCGAGCTTGAAGTCCTCGGCCAGGCGGCCGTCGAACACGATGCCTTTGGCCGGCTCAGCCGGGTCGGCAAAGCGCACGGCGTCGCCCGGCTTGTAGAAGCCGTCCTCGTCGAATGCCGCGCGCGTGAGATCGGGCCGTTTCCAGTAGCCGGGCGTCACGTGCGGCCCGCGCACCCGCACTTCGAGCTTGTCGCCGGTCGGCACGAGCTTGAGTTCGACGCCGGGGACGGGCACGCCGATCGGACCCGCGCGCTCGATCATGAAATGGGCAGCGGTCGAAAGCGGCGACGTCTCCGTGGTGCCCCACGACGAGGTCATCGGCACGCGCTCGCCGGTTGCGCGTTGCGATACCGCTTCGAGCCGTTCCCACAAGTCCTGCGGCAGAGCAGCGCCGGCGTAGAAGATCAGCCGCAGCGTGCGGAAAAACGAGCGCGCCAGTGCCTCGTCCCGTTCGAGAAACGGCAGCAGCGCCGCGTAGCCCGCCGGCACGTTGAAATAGACCGTGGGCGAGACCTCGCCGAGATTGCGCACGGTCTCGTCGATGAGACCGGGAACCGGCTTGCCGCCGTCGATGTAGAGCGTGCCGGCATGGCGCAGCACCAGATTGAAATTGTGGTTGGCGCCGAAGGTGTGGTTCCACGGGAGCCAATCGAGCAGCACGAGCGGCGCCTCGTCGAGAAACGGCCAGATCTGCGCGAGCTGCTGCTGGTTCGCCGTCAGCATGCCGTGGGTGTTGACGACGCCCTTGGGCAAGCTGGTCGAGCCGGAGGTGAACAGAAACTTGGCGATGGTGTCGGCGCCGATCGACGCGGCGGCTTGGTCCAATGCCGGGCCGGGACGGCCCTGCGTCAAGCGATCGAAAGCGGTGACGTCCTCCATGTTGGCGCCGTTGCGGCTCGCCACGATCTCGGCTTTGAGCTCGAGCGCGGCGAGCGCTTTGGCGAAAGGGCCGGTGTCCGCGACGTAAACCAGGCCAGGCGCCAGCAAGGCCGCGATATGCTTGAGCTTGGCGTGGTCCTGGCTCTGGAGCGAATAGGCGACCGAAATCGGCGCCACGGGAATGCCGGCGGTGTGGCCGGCGAGCATGAGCAGCGCGTGATCGATGCCGTTGGCGGACAGAACCATCACCGGCCGCTCGGCCGAGAGCCCGCGCTCGATCAAACTCTGCGCCAGCGCGTCCACGAGCGGTCGCGCCGCCGCATAGGTCAACTTGCGCCAGCCGCCGCCGTCGCGCTCGGCCAGGAACAGGCCTGCGGAATTGCGCTCGACCGCCGCACGGAAAAGGCGCGCCAGGCTCGGATCGTGGGGCCCCAAGGGCTCTCTCGAGCGGCAGTGCAAAGCGCCGTTGCGGCCCGCTTCGCAGACGATGCGTGGGCGCGCGTAGGCGATCGGGCGTAGCCGCGCCGGTCCGGGCATCCGTCTCCTCCCGCCTGCCCCCGGCGCGCCCGGGGGACTTGCTTGGCCGGGAGCGAGCGCCCCCGGCGGACGACTTGAAGCATGATAACGCACAATGGCAGGGTAGGGATGGCCCGCTGCGCCGGGCCGCTAGCAGTCAGGCCGCCATGACCATTGCAAATTCATCCGCACCAAGGATAGGAACATCGCCTATATCGCGGAGTATCTGACCGCGGTCGGCATCGATCTCAGGGAAGTCCGCGTGGTCGGCGACGAGGAAGGGCCGATCGTCGAGGCGCTCAACGCGTTGCGCCACCGCTATACTTACGTCTTCACCACTGGCGGTATCGGGCCGACCCACGACGACATCACCGCCGACTGCGTCGCCAAGGCGTTCGGGGTGCCGATCGACGTCGATCCGCGCGCGCTCGCCATCCTGCAGGAGCGGCTGCGCGCAACCGGAGCGGAGATGAACGAAGCGCGGCTGCGCATGACGCGCATTCCCAAGGGCGCCGATCTCGTGATCAACAAGGTGTCGGGCGCGCCCGGAATTTGGATCGGCAATGTCATCGTCATGGCCGGCGTACCGACCATCATGCAGGCCATGCTCGACGAGGTCGCCCCCAAGCTCAAAACCGGTGTTCGCATGCTGTCGCAGACCCTGCGCGCGGACGCGCGCGAGGGCGACATCGGCACCCAGCTCGGCGAGATCGCCAAGGCCAATCCCGAAGTCGCGATCGGCAGCTATCCGTTCTTTGATCCGCAGCACGGGCCCAATACCAACGTGGTGCTGCGTGCGCGCGACGCGCGAAAGCTCGCGCTCGCCGCGCGCGCGGTGGAGGAGATGCTCGAGCGGGTGCGGGGCGCGCAATCGAGCGGGGGGTGATCGTCGCGGGCCTGGCTGGGGCAAACTCGCGCACGGTCAGCAGATCAGGCAACTGATCGGCGCGCGCTGACGCGCTCGTGATGCCCGCCGGCCTGCGACCACGGGTAAGATCGCAAAGGGGCGGGCTCGCACGCGAGGAGGCCGTCATGCCGTTTCATCCCACCCGCCGCCGAGTGCTGGGGGCGTTTGCCGCGGCCGGATTTGCATTCGACGACGCGCTCGCGGCGCCGCTTGCAGCGACGCCGGCATGCCACGACGGCGATGAGCCGACCGTGCGGCAGACCGAGGGGCCGTATTTCAAGCCCAGTTCGCCGCTGCGCGCCGATCTCGTCGAGCCGAACAGCTCGGTGCGGCCGGTCGAGGTCAGCGGGCAGGTTCTCACGCGCTCCTGCCAGCCAGTCGTGCGGGCGCTCCTCGATTTCTGGCATGCCGACGAGCGCGGCGAGTACGACAACGTCGGCTTTCGTTATCGCGGGCACCTGTTTACCGATGCCGAGGGCCGCTACCGCCTGCGCACCATCTTGCCGGCGCTCTATCCCGGCCGCACCCGCCACTACCACGTTAAGGTGCAGGCGCCGCAGCAGCGCGTGCTCACCACCCAGCTCTATTTTCCGGACGAGCCGATGAACCGCC
>VAZL01000056.1:0-1491 GCA_005883445.1 Alphaproteobacteria bacterium
CGCCGACGAATTCATGGAGGTGGTGCTCGGCCATTGGGATAGCTGGGAAGACGACGCCATCGTGCAGGACAAGGCGGCGGGGCTGTTCGCCAAGCCTGAGAAGGTCCATCGCCTCGATCACAAGGGCCGTTTTTTCCGCTCGCGCGGGCCGTTCACCGTGCCGCGCTCGCCGCAGGGCCGTCCCGTCATCATCCAGGCGGGCCAAAGCGGTCGCGGCAAACGTTTCGGGGCGCAATGGGGCGAATTGATCTTCGTCGTCTACCCGAACATCCGACCCCGAACACGTCAAGATCACCCAACTGATCAACACGGTGGCCGCCGCCAGCAGGATCGAGGCCGAGGACAAATGGGCGGTCATCAGCAAGCTGCCGCTCGAAATCGATGCACTTTCGCTGCTGTCGGAAGCGCTCAATTTCGACTTCTCGACCAAGGAAATGGACGAACCATTCACGGACGAGGAGATGGCGGCCATCTCCGGCCTCCAGGCGATCCGCGACCGCGTCGTGCGCGCGAGCGGCAACAAAAATCCAACGGTGCGCGACTTCATTCACTTCAGCGGCCGCGGCCGCGTGCACGATGCGATCGTCGGGGGTCCCAAAGAGATTTGTGATCAACTCGAACAATGGTTGGTCGAGCGCGCTTGCGACGGGTTCGTCGTTTCCGCGACCCACGTTCCGGGAGCGTACGAGGACTTCGTCCGTTTCGTCGTACCCGAGCTCCAGCGCCGTGGCTTGTTCCGGAGAGACTATGCGGGCAAAACCCTGCGCGAGAATCTGGGGGTGCCCATCCCGCCGCTAGCCGCATGGGGCGGCATGCGCGCACAAGGTCTTCGCCGCAGGTGTGCCTCACATCGGATCATGCGAGTTACCCGTCCTGGGATCTAATCCGAAGATGGCGCAAGCTTCGCGAATGCCTCCTCCAGATCGACGGTGACAGCAATCTTGTCATCCAACGATCCAGGTTGCTTCCATGTGCTGGCGATCAGCGTATGCGGGCCGGCAAAGTGGAAATCGGCCGAAACGGTCGGCCCGCCGTGGATCATGTCGCTGAAACCGGCAATGCGGTTCTTCTGACGGCTGTATACCATCATCGGAAATGACCAGGGCGAGTGGCCGCCGGACGACGACATGCTGTAGACGAAGAATTGCGAGTCGGGCGACCATTTTGCGTTGACGACATAATATCCATTGGCGCCGCGCGGCGAGGAATAGTCCTTCGAGATCAGGGTGTCGCTGTTGCTGGTGCGGATGACCACGCGGCTCTCCATGTCGGGCGTGGCATAGAGGCTGACATCCACGGGAAACACGAGTGCGCGAAGAGCGCCATCGGGCGATGGGTAAATCTGGGGTTTGACATCGCTGCAGCTCGATTCCGGTCGCGGTATCGGCAGCAATTTGTGTCCGCTGCAGGCGACTTGGGCGGGCGCGTTCGTAGCAAACGTCATCGACGCGAGGCCGAAGATCGAAAACGAAAGCAGCATCGATACCGCCA
>VAZL01000056.1:1542-7261 GCA_005883445.1 Alphaproteobacteria bacterium
AACTTAACGAGCTGGCCTTGGCCGGCTTTTTCCGGTCTTCTTGTCGAAGGCGATACGGGGATCACCTGCGTCGATGGGCCTGGCCGACTCCTCGCGGCGCATTCGCATCGCTGATATCGAGCTCGCCTATCGCATCACGGGCCGCGGCAAGCCGGTGATCCTCGTGCACGGACTCGCGTGCGGCCAGCGCATGTGGTTTCACCAGCGGCGGAAATTATCCGATCGCCATACCGTCATCACCTATGATCAACGCGGCCACGGGCATAGCGATGCGCCCGATGACGCCAGCCGCTACTCGGCCGGTCATCTCACCCGCGACCTCGCCGGCATGGTCGATGCGCTCAACCTCGACAAAGTCGCAATCGTCGGCTTTTCGATGGGAGGCGGCCCGGCTCTTGCGCTCGCCGCCGCGAGACCCGACCGGATCACGCATCTGGTCCTCGCCGACGTGGGATCGGGCGCGGACGACGCTTGGCGGATCCAGTGGCTAGCGCGGCGGTGGGTCGACTTTGCGCAACGCACGGGCTGGGATGAGTTGCTCCCGGACATGCTGCGAAGCGAGTTTTTCAAATCATATGCCAATCGCGGCGCGCGTTACCGCCGTCACATGGGCGGTTTAATCCGCAGCACGCCGCTCGCCGGATTGCGACATACCCTGTCGCAAGTGCTGGGCCAGCGGAAATCGCTTTTCCGCATGCATAGCACCCTGCAAGCGGTCAAGGTCCCGACGCTCGTGATGCTCGGCCAGCACGACTACATTTGCCGGAATGCCGCGCGGTTGCTGTCGGAGAATATTCCCGGTGCCGTCCTCCACAGGATCGAAGGAGCCGGGCATATGTCTCCTTTGGAGCGGCCGGATCAATTCAACGATAGACTGGCGATGTTCTTCAGCGGCGGTTGAGCGAGGATCGATCGGCGAATCGATCGGATCGGCTGCTTCGCCGCGGCTGAGAAGAATGCATGAATCATCCGGCGCCCGCTCTCTCCATCTTCACACCGGCGGAGCGCCGCTTGATTCGGCGGCTGCGCACGCCGATCCTGGTGCAGCGTTTTCTCAACCGGTTGCCCTACAATACCGAACCTAAGCCTGGCCCCGAAACGCTCAGAAGTCTTCGGCAGGTTCTGCGGCACCGGACGGCGCACTGCCTCGAGGCGGCCCTGGCGGCCGCCTGCATCCTGGAGCAGCACCGCTTTCCTCCGCTCGTCATGAGCCTCAAATCGGCCGATTACCTCGATCACGTGATCTTCGTGTACCGTGAAAGAGGTCGATGGGGGTCCGTGGCGCGCTCGCGTGATCCAGGCTTGCACGGGCGCAAGCCCTTATTCCGTTCCGCCCGGGCGCTCGCGATGAGCTATTTCGATCCGTATATCGACTTCACCGGACGCCTTACCGGATATGCCGTGTTCGATTTGCGCAGGTTGGGAACCTATGATTGGAGGCTCTCTCGCAGGAATGTGTGGGCGGTCGAGCGAGCTCTGCTGCGTTACCGGCACAAGCCGCTCAAGGGATCGCGCCAGCGCGTCCGATGGTACCGCGCGCGCTATCGAGCATACCGGGCGAAGTACCAGAAGAAGCCGCTGTTCTATCGCGGCCGGGAAAAGTGGACTGAGATCCCCAAGGAGTTCCTGTAGCGGCACCCTCAGCTATCGAAATTGGGCTTGATCGGTCGCATGGCTGAAATCTCACCCCTTATGGATCGGATCGATCCATAAGACCTCGTCGGGCTTCTCCACCGGTTCGATGTCGAGGTTGACCACGACGGCTTCGTTGTCGCTGCGCACCACCACGCATTCAAGCGGCTCGCTCGCGCTGGCGTTGATTTCCTGATGGGGTACGAACGGCGGCACATAGATGAAATCGCCCGGACCGGCTTCGGCGGTGAATTCCAGCCGCTCGCCGGATTGCGACATACCCTGTCGCAAGTGCTGGGCCAGCGGAAATCGCTTTTCCGCATGCATAGCACCCTGCAAGCGGTCAAGGTCCCGACGCTCGTGATGCTCGGCCAGCACGACTACATTTGCCGGAATGCCGCGCGGTTGCTGTCGGAGAATATTCCCGTCGTGCTTCCATTTGGGCGCCTGTTCGCGATCGATTTTGGCGTTCATGTCGTCGCTCTCGTGTGCAGTCGTCCTGCCTGCCTTCACCGTCGTGGCAAGCAACCTGGTTGAGAAATTTGTCGAACCGGACAAGGATAGCGCGGCGCCGATCTATTGTCCCCGCCGCGCTGCGCTCGCAAATCGTTTGGCCTCTTCCGCGGCGCGGAACAGCGCCTTGGCCTTGTCGACGCATTCCTGCTGCTCGAAGTTAGGGTTGGAATCGGCGACGATGCCGGCGCCGGCCTGGACATACATCATGCCGTCCTTGATCAACGCCGTGCGCAGCACGATGCAGCTGTCGAGCTCGCCCGCAGCAGAGAAATAGCCCACCGATCCGGCATAGAGCCCGCGCTTGTCCGGTTCGAGTTCGTCGATGATCTCCATCGCCCGCACCTTGGGGGCGCCCGAGACGGTGCCGGCCGGGAAGCCCGCCGCCAGCGCATCGAGCGCGTCGTATCTTCCATCGAGCTGGCCTTCGACGTTCGAAACGATGTGCATCACCTGGCTGAAGCGCTCGACCGAGAATTGATCGGTCACCTTGACCGTGGCTGTCCGCGCGACGCGGCCGACGTCGTTGCGGCCGAGATCGAGCAGCATCAGATGCTCGGCGCGTTCCTTCTCATCCGCCAGCAGTTCGGATTCGAGCGCCCTGTCCTGTTGGAGCGTCGTGCCGCGCGGCCGCGTACCGGCGAGTGGCCGAACGGTCACGGTGCCCTCGCGCACTCGCACCAGGATTTCCGGACTCGAGCCAACGATCGAGAAGCCGCCAAAGTCGAGGAAATAAAGAAAGGGCGCTGGATTGACCCGCCGCAGCGCCCGGTAGAGCGCAAAGGGCGGCAATTCGAACGGCGCCTCGAAACGTTGCGACAGCACGACTTGGAAAATGTCCCCGGCGGCGATGTACTCCTTGGCGGCATTCACCATGCGCTCGTATTCGGCGGGAGTAATGTTGGAGGACGGCCACACCGTGAGCGGTCCCGCCTGGAAATCGGGCGGAGCATGCGCCAGTGGTGCATCGAGCGCATCGAGGATGGCCGAGAGGCGCTCGCTCGCTCGCGTGAAGGCCGCCTCGGCCGCGATGCCGATTTCTGGACGCACCGGCGTGACGACGGTGATGACGTCTTTCACGGTGTCGAACACGACCACGATAGTGGGGCGCATCAGCACCGCGTCGGGAATCCCGATCGGGTCGGGGTTGGGCTGCGGCAACTCCTCCATCAGCCGCACCATGTCGTAGCCAAGGTAACCGAAAATGCCGGCGGCCATGGGAGGCAGCACGTCCGGCAGCTCGATCCGGCTTTCGACGATGAGCGCGCGCAGCGCCGCCAACGGCGCCCGGTCGCAGCGCGTGAAGCTATCAGCCCTGTGCCGCGCCGTGCGGCTGATCTCGGCTTGCCCAGCCACCGTGCGCCAAATGAGATCGGGATCGAGTCCGATGATCGAATAGCGCCCGCGCAGCGCGCCGCCCTCCACCGACTCCAGCAGAAAGCTGAGCGGCCGCGCGGCGGCGATCTTGAGGAAGGCCGACACCGGGGTCTCGAGATCCGAGACGAGCGTGGTCCACACGACCTGTGGCTCGCCTCGCGCGTAGCGCTTGGCAAATGCCGTGGCTTGCGGCTCGATCTGCATGGGCCAGGTCAGTCTGCTCCCTCGCCGGCGCCACCGCTGATCACTTGGTTCAGCGCGCTTTGATTGATCGTGACGCCGATCTCGCTTTCGAGGCGGGCAATATATTCAGCAAGAATATCCTCTGAGACCCCGCGATTGAGCGCTTCGAGGTCGCGTTTGGCCTCTTCGGAGGACATGTCGATGACAGGCACCACGATATCCGTGACGCGGAAAACGACTTGCTCCGCCGGTTGCGCGGCTTGCGTCTTGCCGGCGGCATCTTTCGCTGTGCGGAAGACGGCGTCGATGCCCGGCGCCGATAGCGGGCCGGCGGGCTCGCCGCGCTTGAGGCCGGTCAGGGTTTCCACCTTGAGGTGGTTTGCCGCGGCTATTTCGGCCAGCGTCCCACCGGCTTTGAGCTTGTCCAGCATCTCGGTTGCCTTGGTGTCCAGACGCGTCGCGATTTCCTGCTCGCGCCAGCGCGCCTCGACCTGGTCCTTGATCTCATCGAGCGAACGTTCGCGCGAAGGTGAGATGCCGGTGACGTCGTACCAGATGTAGCCGTCTTGAAACCGCAAGGGGTCACGTTCGACGCCCACGTCGGTGGCAAACGCCCCGGCGAGAAGCCGCTCCGCATCGGGAAGCTTCACCGGCGTGCCTGCAGCATCGCGGCCGGAGCGATCGACCGCCTCGATGGTGCGCGCCTCGAGCTTCAGATTGGCGGCGGCCTCGGCCAGCGATTTGCCCTCTGCGCGCGCATCCTCGATCTTGTTGTAGAGGTCGAAAATCTCGGACTTGGCGCGCGCGGCGGCCAGTTCCTGCTTGAGTTCGCCGGCCACTTGCTCGAGCGGGCGAACCTGCTCCGGCTCGATCTTAAGGACTTGCACCAGCACGGTGCCGAAGCGGCCTTGCACCGGCGCGCTGACCTCGCCTTCCTTGAGCGCGAAGGCGGCATCGGCCGCTGCCCGGTCGATCACCGCGGCCTTGGGCACCGTGCCGAGGTCGATGTCCTTTTCGCTCTTGCCGAGTTCCTTGGCGATCTCAGCGAAGGTCGCGCCTTTTGCAATGCGCTCGGCCGCCGCGCTTGCGGCCTCGGCATTGGGAAAATCGATCTGCAGGATGTGGCGCCGCTCGGGCGTGACATAGCGCGCGCGCCGCTCCTCATAGGCGCGCTTGAGATCCGCATCGGAGATTTCGATCCAACGGGCCTGCTCGCTCGGGATCAGCGAAACGATCACGAGCTTGCGGTATTCGGGCGTGCGAAAGAGGCTCTTGCGCTCCTCGAAATACTTCGCGAGCACCTCCGGGGGAGGCGGCGCAACCTCGCCCGCGAGCGCGCGGTCGAGCAGCACGTATTCGATCGAACGTTGCTCGTTCTGATAGCGGTTGGCGGCCTCGACCAGCGTCCGCGGCACGCTCAATCCGGAGGCGATCGTGCCTGCGAGCTCCCGGCGCAGCAACTGACGGCGCTGTTCGGCGACAAAGCGGGCCTCGGTGTAGCCGGCATTACGTATGATTTGCTCGAACCGGGAACGGTCAAATTGGCCGTTTAATCCCTGAAACGCCGGATCCTTGGTAATCTGCTTGGCGACCTCGGCATCGGAGAGCGCGAGGCCGAGCGCGTGTGCGCGTTCATCGAGCAGGATCTCGGAGAATATCTGCCCGATCGCCGCCCGGTCCAATCCCGTCACCCGCGCCTGCTCGGGGGTGATCGGTCGGCCGAACTGGCGTGAATATTGCTGCATCCGATCGTTGTAGAGACTGCGGAACTGCTCGATTGTAATCTCGGTGCGCCCGATCTTGGCGACGGTCGAGCGGCCGAAGCCGCGGAAGATGTCGCCGATCCCCCAGATCGCGAAACTAATGACCAAGAAGCCGACTACGGCGGCCATCACCGCCTTGCCGAGCCAGTTGGAAGAGGCTTTTCGCAGACCTCGAAGCATGCGTCATCCGTGATTGAGAGAAACCCGCGGCGGACCGAGGGCCATTGCATCATAGGGAGGGGGGCTCTGCG
>VAZL01000057.1 GCA_005883445.1 Alphaproteobacteria bacterium
ATTCATGCACGCGCGCTGAAAGTATCGCAACGGCTGGACCGCGACGGCATCAAGCTCGGTGACCGCGTCGCCACCATCGCCTGGAATACCTGGCGCCATCTCGAAGCCTGGTACGGCATCATGGGAATCGGCGCGATCTGCCATACCGTCAATCCGCGGCTGTTCCCCGACCAGATCGCCTGGATCATCAACCACGCGCAGGACCGCGTGGTCATGACCGACATCACCTTCGTGCCGATCCTGGAAAAGATTGCCGCCAGCCTGCCGAGCGTCGAACGCTACATCGTGCTGACCGACAAGGCCCACATGCCGCAGACCACGCTGAAGAACGCGGTCGCCTATGAGGACTGGATCGCGGAAGCCGACGGCAAGTTCACGTGGAAGGACTTTGACGAAAATACCGCGGCCGCGATGTGCTACACCTCGGGCACCACGGGCGATCCAAAAGGCGTGTTGTATTCGCACCGTTCCAACGTGCTGCACGGGCTGATGGCCAACAATGTCGACGCCCTCGGCACCAGCGCCGCCGAGACAATGCTGCCGGTGGTGCCGTTGTTCCATGCCAACAGCTGGGGCATCGCATTCTCCGCGCCTTCGATGGGCACCAAGCTGGTGATGCCGGGCGCCAAGCTCGACGGCGCTTCGGTCTATGAACTTCTCGACACCGAGAAGGTCACGCACACCGCCGGCGTGCCGACCGTGTGGCTGATGCTGCTCAACCACATGGCCGCCGGCAATCTGAAGCTGCCCCACCTCAAGAGCGTGGTGTGCGGCGGCTCGGCGATGCCGCGCTCGATGATCAAGTCGTTCGTCGACATGGGCGTTCGCGTGCGCCACGCCTGGGGCATGACCGAGATGAGCCCGATCGGCACCGTCGCCGCGCTGAAGCCGCCGTTCGCCGAACTCACCGGCGAGGAGCGGCTCGACATCCTGCAGACCCAGGGCTATCCGCCGTTCGGCGTCGAGATGAAGATCACCGACGATGCCGGCAAGGAACTGCCGTGGGACGGCAAGGTTTTTGGCCGCCTCAAGGTAGCCGGCCCCGCGGTCGCCAGGGCCTATTTCAAGGTCGATACCGATATCCTCGACGACGAGGGCTTCTTCGACACCGGCGACGTCGCAACCGTCGACCGCTACGGCTACATGCAGGTCACCGACCGCGCCAAGGACGTGATCAAATCGGGGGGCGAGTGGATTTCCTCGATCGACCTCGAGAACCTCGCCGTCGGCCATCCCAAGGTGGCGGAAGCAGCGGTGATCGGCGTGAAGCATCCAAAATGGGACGAACGGCCTCTGCTGGTCGTCGTTCTCCGGAAGGATCAGTCGGCCACAAGGGATGAGATTTTAAAGTTCATGTGCGGGAAGGTTGCCAACTGGTGGATGCCCGACGACGTCGTTTTCGTCGACGAGATCCCGCATACCGCCACCGGCAAGATCCAGAAGACGGTGCTGCGGGAGCGGTTCAAGGATTTCGTCCTGCCAAGTGCTGTCGCCGCACGGTGAAGCGTCTTGTCACTCCTGCTGGCGTCGTTCATCGCGAAACCCTCGCATTGTCTCGGCCCGATGCGGTAAGCTTGGCTTGCCATCATCGCGGTCTCCTCCAGGAAAGCGAGCGCATGACCACCTTTGATGCGACCGTCTCCGCGGCGCAAGCGGGTATTGTCTGCTCGGCTTGGTGAGGCAGACGATGGCGCGCCATCACCTTCAATCGGAGCCGACCTCACGGCTCGCCATCTGGGCGCGGCGCATGGCCGCATTTGCTTTCGTGGCCTCCTTCCTCGCGGTCATTATCGTGCGTTCGGGCCTGCTGGAAATCCGACCCGCGCTCGCAACCTTTGCGGGCGCGCTCGCCATTGCCGTCGTGGCCCTCGTGCTCGCCCTCGCCGCCTTCGTCGTGATCTGGACCGAGGGATTGGCGGGGATCGGCGCCGCGTTGACGGCGATGGCGGTCTCGCTCGCGCTCCTCGCCTACCCGGCCTATTTCGGACTCAAGGCGTATCGGCTGCCCTGGATCTACGACATCACTACGGATCCGATTGATCCGCCGCGGTACGAGGCGCTGGCGCGGCTGCGCGTACGCGACGCCAACCCCATTACCTATGCGGGCCTCTATGCCGCCGAGCAGCAGCGCGCCGCCTATCCGGACGTCGGTCCGCTCGGGACCAATGCGACCGTGCAGGCGGCCTACGATGCCGCGCTCGCGGTGGTCAACAAGCGCAGGTGGCGCATCGTCGACGCACGCGCGCCGCAGGCCGGACGGCGCGAGGGACGCATCGAAGCCGTCGCGCGCACCCCGATCATGGGATTTCGAGATGACGTCGTGATCCGCGTGCGGGCCGAGCCCGACGGCGCGCGTATCGACGCGCGTTCCTCCTCACGCTACGGCTCGTTCGATTTCGGCACCAATGCGGCGCGCGTGCGCGGCCTAATGAACGATATCGAAGACGCGATCCGCGCCCAAAAGCCGGAGCGGCCGCCGCCGACACAGCAGCCGGCGAAGAAATCGACCGGCAAGAAAGACCAGCCCAAAAGGTGAAAGTCATCCCAAGCGGTAGCGGCCCTCGCTCGACGGCTCGCCCGCGGTGGTAACGAGCCCACGCGTCACCAAATCCTCAAGATGGGCGAGAACCGATAGGCCCGCTGCCTTCACGAGCCGGGGATCGAGCCCGACATAGATGCCGCGCACGAGGGTGGGGATATCGGCTTCGCCCTGCGCGAGCCGCTGCAGGATCGCGGCCTCGCGATCTTGGCGGTGGCGAATGTAGTACTGCACGAAACGGGGCGCCTCGCGCACGGCGCCGCCGTGGCCGGGCAGGTAAACCGGTTCGCTCCGGCGCGCGAGCTTTTGCAGCGAGGCCATGTAATCGCTCATCGCCCCGTCCGGCGGCGCAACGACGGGCGTCGACCACGCCATGACGTGATCGCCCGAGAACAGCAGATCGGCCTCCTTCAACGCGAAGGCCATGTGGTTGGCGGTGTGGCCGGGCGTCGTCACCGCCTCGATGGTCCAGTCCGGGCCGGTGACGACCTCGCCATCGGCGAGCGTGCGATCGGGCCGAAAGTCGACGTCGTTG
>VAZL01000058.1 GCA_005883445.1 Alphaproteobacteria bacterium
TGCGCGCATCATGAGTTTGTTCAGGAGAGGCTACTGCCGGGTGGGCGCTTGAACAACCGCCGCGCGTGGGCCACGCGATGGGGTCGGCCACGCGATACGTCGCATCCTCGGGGAGGCTGCGGGCGGGCTTTAGCTTATTTGCCTTTGCCCTCCGCGATCGGGGGCAAGTCAGCGTCGCTATTGACTGTCTTTTTGCCCACGTGTTCCCCGCCGCTGAGCAGGAATATTGCGAGGGCGACCGCGATCACTGCGCCTAATATGGCGCCAAGCGTCCCATTCCGTGCCCTGTTGTCGCTCATCATCAACTCCGATCGTTCCGACTAGGCCAACGCCCGCGCCGGATCGAGGTTCCTGCGGGGATGGGCGCATGCGGAACTGCGGCAGACTTGTGGCGCATGGTTGGAGCGTTTAACTAAAGCCGGAAGGGGTGCCTGACACGGATCATGCGGGCAAATGTCGCGGGCGCGGCGTCCGTGGCGATGCGTTGGTGGGAAGCTCGCCGATGAAGTCGAAACTCATCAAAAGCGCCAGCGGCGATTGGGAGGTGGTCATCGGCATGGAGGTCCATGCCCAGGTGACCTCGCGCTCGAAACTCTTTTCCGGCGCGTCGACCGCGTTCGGCGGCGAGCCCAATTCCCACGTGTCGCTGGTCGACGCGGCGATGCCCGGCATGCTGCCGGTGATCAACGAGGAGTGCATCAAGCAGGCGGTCCGCACCGGCCTTGGGCTCAAGGCGCGGATCAATCTGAAATCGGTGTTCGACCGCAAGAACTATTTCTACCCCGATCTGCCGCCGGGTTATCAAATCAGCCAATACAAGTCGCCACTCGTGGGCGAGGGCGAGGTCATCGTCGATTTGCCCGACGGCGAGACCGTGACCGTCGGGATCGAGCGGCTGCATCTCGAACAAGACGCCGGAAAATCGCTGCACGACCGGCATTCCAGCATGTCCTTCGTCGACCTCAACCGCGCCGGCGTCGCGCTCATGGAGATCGTGTCGAAACCGGATCTGCGCTCGTCCGAGGACGCCAAGGCCTATATCGCGAAGCTGCGCACTATCGTGCGCTATCTCGGCACCTGCGACGGCGACATGGAAAAGGGAAACCTGCGCGCCGACGTGAACGTGTCGGTGCGCAAGCCGGGCGCGCCGCTCGGTACGCGCTGCGAGATCAAGAACGTCAACTCGATCCGCTTCATCGGCCAAGCGATCGAACACGAGGCGCGCCGCCAGATCGAGATTCTGGAGGATGGCGGCCACATCGAGCAGGAGACCCGGCTGTTCGACCCCAACAAGGGCGAGACACGCTCCATGCGCAACAAGGAGGAGGCGCACGACTACCGCTATTTTCCCGATCCCGATCTTTTGCCGCTCGAGCTCACGGCCGCTTACGTCGAGGATCTCAGGCTGCACCTCCCGGAACTGCCGGACGAGAAGAAGGGGCGCTTCATGCGCGACTACGGTCTCTCCGGCTACGACGCCGGCGTTCTCGTCGCCGAACGGCAGACGGCCGACTTCTTCGAGGCGGTCGCGAAGGGCCGCGATGCCAAGGTCGCGACCAACTGGGTCATCAACGACCTCGCGGGCCGGCTCAACAAGGAGGGTAGAGACATCGCCGCTTCGCCGGTATCGGCGTGGCAACTCGGTGCGATCCTCGACCTGATCTCGGCCGGCACGATTTCCGGCAAGATCGCCAAGGATTTATTCGAGATCTGCTGGGACGAGGGGGGCGATCCGCACGCGATCGTGGAGGCGCGCGGCATGAAGCAGGTGACCGACCTCTCCGCGATCGAGACGGTGGTCGACGACATCATCGCCAAAAATCCGGACAAGGTGGAGCAGGCGAAGACGAAGCCGGCGCTGATCGGCTGGTTCGTCGGTCAGGTGATGAAGGCATCCGGCGGCAAGGCCAACCCGCAGGCGGTGAACGAGCTGCTCAAAACGAAGCTCGGCATCTGATCACCAACACGCAGCGCACGACAAAAGTCGGACGAGAGCGACGATGTTTTTCTGTTGCCTGTCCTGCGTGCGCCTTCTCCCGCGGTTTGTTTTCAGCGAATCACTTCCGGGCCGATTCGCTCGATTCTTGCCAAATTTGGCGCTTGGAAGCGGGTTTGAGAGCCTCTGTGCAGAAAATTTTTTGCACAAGTTGTTTGGTATGCTTAACGCATCGTTGCGGCCGCTTTGGTGATCGCACGCGCGTCACGCGCTCAGCGCACCCTCTGCAATCGCGCAAAAAGTCAAACACATCGAAAAGCTATATTTTATGGGCATTTCCGAGCGCTCGGAAAAATCTCGTGCGCGGCGCTGCGCAATCGTGCTGTGCAACATGTCGCGCGTTTTGCGCGTGCTGCTGAGGTCGCACGACATGCTGCCGGCGCAGGCACAAACATGCCTGATGCTGCAAAAACACTGGTTTTTTTATCACGCTGTAGTAATCCCAATGCAGTGTTCGCGATCCCCGCGGGCACGGACGACATCGCCACTCACTCACGGCTAGGAGGGCAGCATGGCGAAGAAGCGAAGGAAGATGGCGAAGGCAGCGAAAAAGGGCGCAAAAAAGACCAAGCGCCGGAAGAAGAAGTAACCGCGCGCCGCGCATCAGTCTTCGATTTCGAACGACGTCGATGACTGCGTCAAACGGGCCGGCGGAAGTCGAAGAGCGGTGAGCGCGCGTCGCGCTCGCACTTCGAAATCGCCGGCCCCGGTCGACGACAGGGGGCGTCGGCGAGACAGGGGTCGAGCTTCACGGTCCCCGCTCGGCGGACAGTGAAGATGAGGAAACGGAAGAGCTCCGTACCTCGCGGCGGCAAAGCATTTGCCGCCGGACTCGTAGCCCCGGCCTCTCGCCGACGCCCTCGGTATTTTTAAAAGCGCGTGCCGCGTGGAGGAGGGGCGGGCGGACGGTTGCGCCCACCCGCGCTGTATTGACTGACCGCGATTGTCCCCGCCCGCTTGGGCGGGTGCCTTTTTGAGACACTCACCCATGAATTTTCGATAGGGGTGCGGCCCTTCACGCCGCAGTCCGATCCGACAGCCTTGCCGATATAATGATCGCTGCCTTGTAGTTGCGAGTTGCCAGGCGAAGCCTGAGCGACGGCACATTCTGCATCGAAAGGGAGCGTGTCCATGGCTCGTATCGCCAAGACGCCGAGCCGAAATCAAGCCCTCGGCGGCAAGGCCCGCCGCGCGTCAAAATCGGTCGAACCGGCACGCCGCGCGAGCAAAAACAAACCCATCGACCTCTACTACTGGCCGACGCCCAATGGCTGGAAGATCACGATCATGCTCGAGGAGTGCTCCCTCCCGTACACCGTGATCCCGGTCGACATCTCCAAGGGCGACCAGTTCAAGCCGCAGTTTTTGGCGATCTCGCCCAACAACCGCATGCCGGCCATCGTCGATCACGACGGTCCCGACGGCAGGCCGATCTCGATCTTCGA
>VAZL01000280.1 GCA_005883445.1 Alphaproteobacteria bacterium
CGAGCTGCAGGAGGTGTTGCTGCCGTCGGGCAATACCGTCGCCGTCGAACCGTCGCAGTGGGGCATCGTCACCCCGGTGGTTGCCTTCGTCACGCCCGCGGTGGTTCAGGTCACCCTGTTCTTCGTTACGTTGATCTTCTTTCTCGCCACGCAGATGGATTTTCGCAGATACATGGTGTCGTTCTTCACCACCCGCGACGCCAAGCTCCGCTACATCCGCATCAGCAACGACATCGAGGATCATCTCGCGTCCTACGTCGCCATCGTGACGATCATCAATTGCGGCCTCGGGGTCGTGGTCGCGCTCGGCGCATGGCTTTTCGGCTTTCCGAGCCCGATCATCTTCGGCCTGATGGCCACGGTGCTCAATTTCATTCCCTATATCGGCGCGGCCTGCATGACCGTGATCCTGCTGGGCGTTGGACTGGTGACGTTCCCCTCGCTCGGCTACGCGCTCGTGCCGCCGGCGGCATTCGTCGCCGTGGCAACGATCGAAGGCCAGTTCATCACGCCGACCGTGCTGGGCCGCCGGCTCACGCTCAATCCGCTCGCGGTTCTGCTGGCGATCGCCTTCTGGGCCTGGCTGTGGGGTCCGATGGGGGCTTTTCTCGCGGTGCCGCTCACCGTCGTCTTCCTCGTCACGATGACGCACCTATTTCCGCCGGATGAGAGTAAACTGCCGGACTGATGAGCGCGTGGGCGGCGCCGCAGCGGAACTTTTTCCCTTGCGCCCCGTTGGCCGCACGAGGAATATTTCTTGGGTGAGAGTGGAGCACGGCCATGTCCAACACATCCGGCACGATCAGGGATACGGTTCGGGAGACCGCGCGCGACGTCAAGGACGCGGCGCGGGAGAGCGGCAAAGCCGCCTCGGCCGCGAGCGACGATATCCAGGCGGACCTGCAAGCGCTGCGGGACGATGTGACCCGGCTCGCCACGCAGATCGCCGATATCTTCTCGGCCAAGGGTAACGTGGCCTGGGGCCGCGCGAAGGCGAATGTCGAGGGTGTGGTGTCGGATGTCGGCGCCAAGGGGCAAGAAGCCATCGATGCCGCGCAGGAGGTGCGCGACAAGGTGATCGACGCCATCGACGAGTCGCTCGAGACGCGGCCTTACACCACGCTCGCCATGGCGCTCGGCATCGGATTCCTGCTCGGCGCGATGTGGCGCCGATAGATTTGGCCCAACCGTCGACGGGCCTCGCCGCTTCGGGGGTGCATGAGTTGAACGAATGCGCGGCTGGCTTCGTTATTTCGCCCTGAACGCCCAGGTTCGCACCGGCGTCAGCGGGTGGGTCCTGGTGTTGGCGATCATCGCCGCCGCGGCCGCCGCCGCCGCGGTGGTTTTTCTGCTGGTCGCTGCCTTCGTCTGGCTCGCGGATGTTTACGACAGTTTGACCGCCGGAGTGGTGCTGGGTTGCGCGTTCGCGCTGATCGCGCTGATCGCGCTCGTCGCATGCCTCATGACCCGTCGCCGCAACATGGAGCGCGCGCGCCTCGAACTCGCGGCGCGCAGCAGCACCAGCTGGCTCGACCCCAAGCTGGTGGCCGTCGGGGTCCAGATCGGGCAGGCGATCGGCTGGCGCCGGCTCGCGTCGCTCGCCGCGCTCGCCGTGCTCGCAGGTGCCGCGGCGAAGGAGTGGTCCACCCGCGCCAAGCCGGCGGATGACGACGAGGCGGAGGGCGACGAGTCCGGTTCGGAAGACTAGGCTGTCTAGCACGAGCAGGCCCGCAGACGCCCCGCAGCTCGGCAGGAGAAGCCCGCCGCGTTGGGCGCGGCGGGCTCGAGCCGATCGACGCAGAGGCGGGTACTAATCGCGCCGATCAGCCCAGCGCTTGCGTCGTCAGCTCGGCATCAGCACGCTGTCGATCACGTGAATAACGCCGTTCGACTGGAACACGTTCTGAATCGTGACCCGGGAGGCGTTGCCCTTGGCGTCGCGGATGGTCAGTGCTTGACCCTTGAATTCGACCGTGAGCTCTTCGCCTTCGACGGTCTTGAACTTGGCCTTGCCGCCGCCCTTGTTGGAGGCCTCCCACAAGTCCTTGACCGAGAGGCGGCCGGGCACGACGTGGTAGGTCAGCACGGCGGTGAGCTTCTCCTTCATTTGCGGCTTGAGCAGGCTGTCGACGGTGCCTGCCGGCAGCCTCGCGAACGCGGCATTGGTCGGCGCGAAGACGGTGAAGGGGCCGGGCCCCTGCAGCGTTTCGACCAGGTTCGCGGCCTTCACGGCCGCGACGAGCGTAGTGTGGTCCTTCGAGTTCATCGCGTTCTGGATGATGTTCTTCGAGGGATACATCGGAGCGCCGCCGACGGTGACGGTTTGCTCCTTCATTTGTGCGTGCGTCGGCGTCGCCGCCACGGCGGCGAGGGCGAGCGTCGCGACGGCAACCGCCGTCGGCAGAGTCGAGAGTTTCATGTCGATGCTCCATGCTGTTCGCCGCGTCAGCGGCTTGCGCATGCAGGTACGCAGCACCGAGCGCGCGGATGCAGTGCACGGATATTTTCGCCCGCGGGGCTTACAAGCTCGTGAGCTTGCCGCTGGCGATGACCGGTCCGGTGGGCTGTCCGGTGGGGGAGCCGCCGGGCGGCTCAAGCGACACTGCGAGTGTCGCGTCCGCCGTGAGGCGACCGGCGAGATCGGGCGGGATGGTGAGGCGGATCGGCTCGCCCGGCTGGATGAGTCCGAGCGAGCGCGGCCGTTGGTTGGGCAGGATCAGCCACAGCTCGATGGCGCGCGGATCGTTCGTCAGCAGCGTCGCCGGCACCACGACGAGACTGTCGCCGGTTGCGGTGACGGCGGCGACAAAGTTCGGCTGGCCCCTGCTTCCGGCGAGCGTTGCCATCAGCGGCGGCCGCGCGGCCGGGGCGAAGCCGAAATAGGCGAACGCCGCGATGCTCGCGGTCGCGAGCGTCGCCGAGGCGATGCCAAAGCTGCGCCAGAACGTGAGGCTCTGCCACAGCGATGTGGGCCGCGCGGCCGCCGCCGCGGGGATCGCAGCCTCGATCCGCGACCAGGTATGCTGTGGCGGCGTCACCGGCGTGACCGCGTCGGCAAGCACGCCCAGCCGCTCCTCCCAGAATGCCACCTCGGAAGCGAGCGCAGGGTCTTGCGCCAGGCGTCGCTCGACCTCGCGCCGCTCGTCGGCCCCGAGCACGCCCAGCACATACTCCGCGGCGATGAGCTTGCCGCGGTCCGCCGGGTTAATGGTGTCGTCGTCGCTCATCGTTCGAGACAGGCTCTCAGTTTCAGCAACCCGCGCCGAATCCAGCTCTTCATCGTGCCGAGGGGCACATTCATGCGCGCGGCCAATTCTTCGTAGGTGGCGCCGTCGAGGAAGGCCGCCCGGATAGCGCTCGCGTGTCGCGCGTCCAGTTCCTCGAGACAGCGGGCGAGGCGCTGGTGCTGCTGCGCCAGTTCGACGCGCTCGACCGCGGCTGGGGCTGGATCGCTGACGGCGTCGGCGGCCTCGATCGGCTGCAGGCGCCCGCCGGCCGCGCGCGCGCGCAGCCGATCGATCGCCCGGTTGCGGGCAATCGCCACCATCCAGGTGATCGGGCTCGCCCGGCCGGGGTCGAATGTGGCCGCTTTGCGCCACACCGTGACATAGACGTCCTGCAGCACGTCCTCGGCCTCGCTTCTATCCTTCAAGATACGCAGGCAGACAAGCTGGCTGCGCGTGGCGTCTTCATCCATTCGGTCTAGTGCCCCGGCCGGCGATGGCTCCGCCTCACCCTGGCAACGCTCGTCGGAAGATGTCGCACATCTCCGAGCAAACGTCATCCCGGATGCGCGCGACTACGAGGGGGAAGCGGCGCGGCCGCGCCCGGATGGTTACCCGAAAGCGGACATCGCTGGGCGATTTATGAGCACACGCCCTAACCCGATATCGATCCGAGCTTGGGAAAGGCATCCGGCGCCGCTGCGAGCGCCGCGCGCGCGAGCCGCGCGTCCTCGTTCATCCGGCGCACGAGGTCCTCGACGCTGTCGAATTTGAGCTCGGGCCTGATCCAATCGATGAAGGCGACGTCGATGACCTCGCCGTAAAGATCGCCGGAAAAATCGAACAGGAAGACTTCGAGCAGCACCGTGCCCTGGTCGAACATCGGGCGCCGTCCGAAGCTTGCGACGCCGTCGTAGCGGCGCTCACCCACGCCCACCCGTACCGCGTAGATGCCGTGCTTGAGGCCGCAGGCGGGGTCGAGACGCAAATTGGCGGTGGGATAGCCGAGCTCGCGCCCGCGCTTGTCGCCGTGCACGACCTCGGCGCTGACGAACCAGGGATAGCCGAGAAGCTCGTTGGCCTGCGCCACCCGGCCGGCGGCGAGCGCCGCGCGGATCGGGCCGGAACGCACCGGCCCTCCCGCGTCTTCGAATCGCGGCACAACGTCGACCGCAAAGCCGCGCTTTGCGCCCTGCGCCGCGAGGTAATCGGGCGACCCCGCGCGATTGAGGCCGAAATGAAAATCAAAGCCGATGGCGACGCCGGCGACCGCAAAGCGACCGACCAGAATGCGCGCAACGAAGTCCTGCGCGGAAAGGCCTGCGAGCGCCGCGTCGAAACGCAGCACGATCGCGCCGTTGAGCCCGGTCGCGGCCAGAAGCCGCAGCTTCGCGCGCTCGTCGGTCAGCCGGAACAGCGGCTCGTCGGGGCGAAAGAAAATACGGGGGTGCGGTTCGAAGGTCAGCGCTGCCGCTTTCCGCCCGAGGGCTTTGGCGCGCGCGAGCGCGGCCGCGATCACGGCGCGGTGGCCGCGATGCACGCCGTCGAAATTGCCGATGGCGACGACGGCGCCGTCGAGCGCGTGGTCGGCGGGCGCTTCGCCCCGGACCACGACGAACGGCTCTCTCGGCTGCGGTTGCTCGGTCATGACCGGCGCTGGAGCGGGCCTCGAAGGACGTCGGATGGAAGCTTGACCACGGCCGCGCCTGTCATCGCAAGACCGGTGGCCGTGTTCAAGCAAGCCGGATTGCCTGTTGCGGGCTGTGCGCGGCGCATCACGGCGGCGATCTGCCCGCCGCGACCTACCAGCTGAGCCGGTGCATCACCGCCTTGGGGGCGACCCCCGCCGCCGCGAAGATGCCTGCCAGCGCCGCGGCGTCGGGATCGTGGCGGCTGCCGAGTTCCTCGGCGTGGATGCCCGCGGTCACGAACAGGCAATCGATGCCGAAGGCGTCGGCGCCCTTGAGGTCGGTGCGCACCGAATCGCCGATCGCCAGCAGGCGATGGTGCTTCACCGGGCGCCCGCGCGCGGCTTCGGCAAGGGCCAGCGCCTGTTCGTAGATCGGCCGATAGGGCTTGCCGGCATAAATCACCTCGCCGCCCGCGGCCGCGTAGGGATCGGCGATCGCACCGGCGCAATAGACGAGCTTGTCGCCGCGCTCGACCACCACGTCGGGATTGGCGCAGATCATCGGCAACGAACGCGCGCGCATGCGCGCGATGACATCGCGGTAGTCGTGCGGCGTCTCCACGGTTTCGAACAGCGCCACATCCCGCTCGGGGCCGATGTGGAACACGCGTGCTCCGGCGCGCGCGGCGATGAGCGCACGGGTGACGTCGCCCGAACTCACGATGCCGTCGTAGGCCGCGCGCGGCACGCCCAGCCGGTCGAGCGTCAGGCGCGCCACCCGCTCGCCCGGCCGCGGCGCGTTGGTGATGAGCACCACCGTGCCGCCGCGCTCGCGGAAGCGCGCGAGCGCATCGCCAGCATCGGCCGCGGCGGCGACGCCGTTGTGGACGACGCCCCACACGTCGCACAGCACGACGTCGTAGTCGCCGGCGAGCGTGGCGAAGTGAGGGGTGAACGAGGGGAGCACAACCGACATGGGATCAGCGGGCGGGAGGGCGGACAGAGTGACTCGCATCGTCGCTCGGGCGATGTCAACCGCCACTAGTGCCCCGAACCCGAAGTTCGCACATGTTGTGCTGCAAGGGCGGCTGCGAACTTCGGGTTCAAAAGGGGCACTAGAAGCATAGAGTTGCTAGTGTGGCGGTTCAGAAGTCCGCATCATTCTCGCAGCGAGTCCGAAATGCGGACTTCTGAACCAAAGCCACACTAGATCAATAAGTTGCTAGTGTCCCTCGATTCCGAAGTTCGCAAACGAGGCCGCTGCACAATGATGCGAACTTCGGAATCGGGACACTAGCGGCTTTGCCCTATCCCGCCGCCGCCCGCTGCCGTTATAACGCCACCCGCGAACCCCTGATCTCGCACTGCGGGATCCCGCAACCTCGAGGCAGCGGCCCATTCGATGTCGGAATTGATCGCCACCATCGAGCGCCGTCCGCAGACGGCCTTCGCCGTGTTCCTGGCGCTGCACGTCGTCGTCTGGACCGCGCTGCCGACGCTGCTCTATCCCAATCTGCCGCTCGATCTCATCGAGGCGCTGACCTATGGCCGCGAATGGCAGCTCGGTTACGACAAGCTGCCGCCGTTGCCGTGGTGGCTGGTGGAACTCGTCTACCGGGTGATCGGGGTCGACGCTGCCTACTACGCGCTGGCGCAGATCGCGGTGGTGTCGGCCTTTGCGGCGGTTTGGCTGACCGCTCGCCCGCTGGTGGGCGCCGTCGGCGCGCTCGTCGCCGTCCTCATTCTCGACGGCATGCACTACTTCCATTTCACCGCCGCCAAGTTCAATCACGACGTGATCCAATTGCCGCTGTGGGCGCTCGCCGGCTACGCCTTCCATGCCGCCTTGCGGCGCGGACGCATGATCCACTGGCTGCTGCTCGGCGCCGCCCTCGGCCTCTCGCTGTGGGCGAAATATTTCGTGGTGGTGCTGGCGGCGCCGCTCGCTTTGTTCCTGCTGCTCGACCGCGATGCGCGCCCAGCGCTCGCCACCCCGGGCCCCTGGATCGCGCTCGTCGTCGCGCTCGTGATCATGACGCCGCATCTTGTCTGGCTCGTGCGCAACGATTTTCTTCCCTTTGCCTATGCGAGCGCGCGCGCGGCGCCCTCGCGCGGGCTCATCGATCACGTCCTGCATCCGCTCGTCTTCACCGTCGGCCAAGTGGCGTTTGCGCTGCCGGCGCTGCTGATCGCCGCCGCCGTCGTTTGGCCGCGGCCCACGCCGCAGGACGAGGCGCCGCCGGTCGCGGGCAAGGCCGACGCCTTCGACCGGCGCATCGTGACCCTGTTGGCCTTCGGCCCGGCGGCGGCCACTGTCGTCCTATCGGCGCTCAGCGGCCGCGGCGCCATCGCCATGTGGGGCTATCCGCTATGGCTGTTTCTCGGGCTTTGGATCGTGCTTTATGCGCGCAGCGCGCTCGAGCCCGCGCGTCTCGGTCGGATCGCGGCGGCGTGGGCGAGCGTGTTCGCGCTGTTCGCGATTGTCTTTGCCGCGAGCTACTCGGTGCTGCCCGCGATCGATCACCGCTATCGCGCGGTGTTCTATCCGGGCGATCGGCTCGCCGACGAACTCGCGCGGCGCTTTCGCGCCGCCACCGGCCGGCCGCTGACCTATGTCATCGGCAGCATGTGGGAGGGCGGCAACGTCGCCCATTACGCGCCGGAGCAGCCGCGCGTGCTGATCGACGGCGATTGGCGGCGTGCGCCGTGGATCGATCTCGGCGACCTGCGCAGCAAGGGCGCGGTGGTGGTGTGGACCGGCAGCGGTCCTGGCTTTGATCCAACGGTGATGCCGGTCGGCCTGCGCGGGATAG
>VAZL01000281.1:0-993 GCA_005883445.1 Alphaproteobacteria bacterium
GGCTTCCCGGATGCTTCCCGGAAGCGATGGTGGGGAAGCGCATAGCCAAGATAAACCCATTTTGTGCGGCATTCCTGGGAAGCAACCGCGCGGCCTCACCTATCGCGGGATCAGCTATTCGGCGCACCAGCCGGCGGTCGGGGCCTATGTCGACGCCCAACAGGGCTGGCTCTACGTCTATACGAACTTCAACAGCGTGCGGTTTTCGACCAACCCCGCCGGCGAGCTGACGATGGCCGCCGGCGCGCGGCCGACGCTCGGTCCGTTCGAGTTCGATATCGGCGCGGAGTATTACTATTATCCCGGCGAGATCGGTCCGGAGCACTCGAACTACTGGGAGGCGCACGCGACGGTTTCGCACAAGCTGACCGACAAAATCACCTGGGGATCGACCCTGGCCTACGCGCCCGACGTCTGGCAGACCGGCGCCTGGGGCACTTACGCGTCCGGCACGCTCTCGTTCGATCTGCCGAGCGAATTCGTTCCCGCCGAGGTGAGCTGGTCGCTGTCCTTCGACGTCGGGCGCTGGCTGTTCGGTCCCACCTCGAGCGGCGGCGGCGTGAGCGCCGCCGGCGGCGGGCTTCCCCTGCCGGACTTTACCAACTGGCACGCCGGCCTGACGTTCACCTACCGCGTGTTCAAGCTCGGCCTCAATTACACCGACACGAACCTCTCGAAAGAGAACTGCTACGTGCTGACGGGCGACGTCGCGGCCGCACCGGGCGGGATAAGCAATCCGGGCGACAATCCCTTCGGATTACGCTCGGCCCTTTGCGGCGCGACATTCTCGGCAACGCTCGGCGTGGAAATCGATCCTGCGACGTTCGGCCGTTGACGAAGCGCACTGGGATCGCGGCCATCGAGTCGATTATCACAATGAGTGTCGATGATAGCGCAACGATTTCGGTGTGCTCCCTCTCCCCGTTTGGGGAGAGGGTTGGGGTGAGGGGGATACAGAACTATCGAGAGGCCTTAACCCCTCACCCCACCCCT
>VAZL01000281.1:1080-2790 GCA_005883445.1 Alphaproteobacteria bacterium
GAAGCGGCGCTTCGCACGTCGTCATACCTCAGCAGGAACTGCGAGAGGTCCGTATTGTAGGACGCCGCCGCCGGGCGAACGGGCGCTTTGGAAAATCCCGATGGTTCCGGCACAGCGTAGGAGTAGAATGCCGGCTCCTTCACCATCTCGTCGCCCGGCCACCAGCCCACGCTGCTCACCTCGTGCGAATAGCCCTCGCGCGTGATCCGATCGGCGCCGGGAATTTCCGGCGCGCGGCGGCCGGAAAAGCGCGTCACCGCCAAGTCGAAGCTGCCCCAGAAGAAATGCACCGGACTGGCCTTGCCGATGAAGCGTCCGCGGAATTCTTTGAGGATCGCATCCGCCGAAACGAGGATCCGCCAGAACCGGTTGGCATAATCGCGATCATACGAGGCGTGGGTGCGGTCCTGGTCGAACGGGATCGGATTTGGAATCTCGACCGGCATCGTCCAGATCTTCACCGCGATGCCCAGCGAACGCAGCGCGGCCATCACCTCTGCGTAAAATTCGGCCACCGATCTCGGCGCGAGGCGCAGCGTCTTGGCCGTTCCATCGTTCTTCTCGATGAGCAGCTCGTGCGCGATGAAATCGAACACGATTTCGAACGTTCCTCCCTCGTAGGGGATGGGCGACGTCGTAAGCCCGCGCGCGGTCACGTAGAGCGGCACTTGCCACCAATGGTTCATGTACGGGCTCAACGCCAATCGGACTTTGCCGACGACCTGGGTCCACATGTGCAGCGTCGCGCGGGTGGGCTCCCAGGCCTCGAGCGGCAGCGCCGGCCAGTGCGGATTTTGCTCTGTCATGCTCGGCCTCCTTCGATCCCCGCCGTCGCTTCCCGGCCGGTGTCTGTCGCACTTAAGCTCACAAGCACGCCAGCCGCCGAAAGGTTGCGACAAAGCGGTCGATGTCTTCCTCGTCGTTGTAGACGTGCGGGCTGATCCGCACGCGGCCCACGCGGGGCGCGACGTAGACGCGCTCCGCCGCCAGCCGCTCGATCAAGCGAGCCGGCATGCCGGTCGGAAACTGCACGCTCAGGATATGCGGCGCCCGCACCGCGGCATCGGGAATCGTCACGCCGCCGTTGCGCAGTTGATCCGCCAGCCGCGCCGTGAGCCCGCGTAAGCGCCCCTGCACCGCCTTGCAGCCGTATTCCGCCATCATCTCCATTCCGACCGACGCCATTTCCAGCGAGATGAAATGATCGCGCTCGCCCATGTCGAAGCGCCGCGCGCCGGCGACGAATTCGGTATCGCGATAATAGCTCTCCTGCTCGGAGGTGATGGCGCGGCGGCCGTAGCTGGTCTGCTCCAGCGGCACGCCGTCCTGGCGACGTTTCGCGACGTAGAGAAAGGCGCGCGCGTAAGGCCCCAGCAGCCACTTGTAGGTGGGGAAAACGAGGAAGTCGGGATCGAGGCTGCGCACGTCGATCGTCATCACGCCGGCGGCGTGGGTGGCATCGACCAGCAGCATCGCCCCTTGTTTGCGCAGCGCCGCGCCAACGCGGTCCATATCCACCACCCCGCCGTCGGACCAGTGCACGGACGAGATCGAGGCGAGGCCGACGGCGGGCGCGCCGGGCCGCTCGATCGCGGCAAGGACCGCCGCGGTCCAATCCCCGTCGTCGGGCCGCGGCACGACCTCGACGGTGAATCGCCCGGAAGGCGCGCGGGTCGTCCACTCGAGCACCGCCGACGAATGGTCGTTCTC
>VAZL01000282.1 GCA_005883445.1 Alphaproteobacteria bacterium
ATTCCAACAATAGCTCCGCCAGCCATGTCGGACTCTTGGCCTTGCAAAAGCACTTCCAGGTCGCACTCAAGCCGACCCCAACAGGCAACGCAGCTGCCACCTTGACCGCGACCATGAGCGGACAGGTCGATGTCGGTTGGGCCGGCGCACCCTTCGCCGTCGACGCGCTCGAGGAGGGAAGAATTCGATTGGTTATGAAATCGTCCGACGCGCCGGACTTCGACAAGCAAACCGCGCGCGTCATCATCGCCAATGCCATGGTTTTGGAAGCACGTCCCGATGTTTTCGTGCGGTATATGCGCGGCTATCGCGACACGCTCGACTGGATCTACGAGACGCCGGAGGGCTTCAAGGCCTATGCCGCTTTTTCCGGTCTAAGCGAGCGGATCGCGCGCCGCGCGCTCGAGGAATTTCTGCCGCGGCAGGCCACCAACCCAGATCGCATTTCGGGCATCGCCGAGGCCATGGCGGATGCCGTGACGTTCAAATTCCTGAATGCGCCGCTGTCACCGGCGCAGATCGCCGACCTGATCCGAATTCCCGAACGCCGGCCGTGACCCGACCTGTCGCGGCGGTTCACGGCATCAGACCAACTGTCCTTCGCTGAGCGGAATAGTGCGGTCGAACGGCCCGCAAGCAAATGTCAGACGCAAGTTGGCATGTCAGTCGATGCGGATGCCGGAGCTCTGAACGACTTCGCCCCATTTAAGTCGTTCGCTCCGAACAAATTGTGCAAAATCGTTTGGCCGCATGGGCAGTGGATCGCCACCGACCTTGCGCAGGGAGCTTACGACGTCCGGCAGCAGAAAGATCCGATTTACTTCGTCAGCGAGCGTTTCAATGATGGATGGCGGCGTACCGGCTGGGGCAAACAGACCTTGCCAACCAGTTGCCTCAAAGCCCGGCAGGCTCTCGCCGATCGTCGGCAGATCAGGCGCCGCGGCAACGCGATCTGCCGTGGTTACGCCAAGCGCGCGCACTTCTCCACTTTGGGCCAGCGGCCAAATGGTCGTCATGCTGTCGATTGCAAGATCGATTTGACCACCGATCATGGCGGCCATCTCGTCTGAGGAGGCTCGGAACGGAATGTGAGTCATGGTGGCGCCGATCGCGCGCATGAACATGACCGCGCAAAGATGGGAGGATGTGCCGTTACCAGACGAGCCGTAGTTCAGTTTGCCGTCGTTCGCCTTCGCGTAAGCTATGAGCTCGTGCACGCTTTTGACGGGCAATTGATTGCGGACCACCAAAAGGTTGGGGAATCGGACGAGAGGCGAGATTGGCGCGAAATCTCGTTCCGGGTCGTATTGAAGTTTGCTGTAGAGCGCAGGGTTGATGGTCTGCGTGCTCACCGTTCCGAGCACCAGGGTGTAGCCGTCAGGTGCTGCTTTCGCGACGATGCCCGCCCCGATGCTGCCGCCGGCCCCGCTTTTGTTTTCGACGACGACAGGTATTTGATACTTCGCCTGGAAATGCTGCGCAAACAAACGAGCCACCAAGTCGGCTGAGCCTCCCGCCAGAAACGGCACCACGATCGTGATGTTCCGTTGCGGCCAAGCACCTTGGCCGCGCGCGATTGTCTGCGGCAATAAACTTCCTGCTGCAGCGAGCATGAGAAAGTCGCGGCGTTTCATCACCATGTCCTCGCCGACGCAGAAGTCGCGGCAGTATATGTATCCTGCGATAGCAGGCAAACCTAGCGCTGTGGTCGGTGGCGCGACATTATGCGTCCCGACAGCCCAATTGAGATCGATCGCGCCCATGATTGCGCCTGTTCCCGCCCCAACTGAGACCCGCCAAGGTGCGCAAAATGCCGACGCCACCCGGGCGGCAAGCTGGATCTACCTACAGAATTCAAGGCAACCCCTAGAAGCTCGCAGAGTGACAGAGGGGGTTCGTTCTAAGGGGTGCATGGCGGATCAGAGACAACAAATTGAATTACGGCAGTTGAGGTTCAACCGAGTTCAAGGTAATTTCAGTTAAGCAAAGCCTGACAAAGTTGCAGCCGCCAGACTCCATGTCATCGTGGGCAGCATTTCTTTTGCAACGGCGCCTCCTGCTCTGGCGAGTGTCAGCTGCGCCGATCATCCTTGTGTCGCTGAGCGACTGTTCAGGCGGCGTGTTGGACCCGCAGGGGCCGATCGGCGCGGCGAACGCAAAAATCCTGCTCAACGCGCTGGGCATCATGTTGGTAATCGTGGTCCCCACGATCATCGCGATCCTGATCTTCGCCTGGTGGTTTCGCGCGTCCAACACCCGGGCACGCTATCGTCCCGATTTCGTCTATTCCGGCGGTATCGAAACGGTTGTCTGGGGCATTCCGATCCTGGTCATCCTGTTTCTCGGCGGCGTGATCTGGATCGGATCCCACGATCTCGATCCCTTCAAACCGATTGCCTCGCCCGAGAAACCGGTCGAGGTGCAGGTCGTCTCGCTCGATTGGAAATGGCTGTTCATCTACCCCGAGCAAGGCGTTGCAAGCGTCAACGAGCTCGTCGTTCCCGCCGGGGTGCCGGTACACTTCTCGCTGACCTCGGCCTCCGTCATGAACATGTTCTTCGTGCCGCAGCTCGGCACGATGATCGCCACAATGAACGGAATGGTCACGCAGCTGCATTTGGCCGCCGACAAGCCCGGCGAGTTTTATGGCCAATCCGCGCAATACAGCGGCGGCGGCTTTTCCGACATGAACTTCACTGTGCGCGCGGTGCCCCAAGACGCTTTCGCGCAATGGGTTGCCACGACGCGCCAGAGCGGATCAGCATTGGACCGATCGAGTTATCTCGCGCTGTGCCAACAAAGCAGCAACGTACGTCCTTTCACCTATCGCGCGGTTGATGCGGGCTTGTTCAATGCGGTCGTGACCCAGCAGCTTCCGCCGTGTCCGGGGCCAAACATCGAACGCGCGGGCGCGACGGTTAGTCCGCGGTCGGAGCGCTGACATGTTCGGCAAACTGACCTGGGATGCAATCCCGTGGAGCCAGCCGATCCCGCTGGTTGCCGGCGCGGTCGTCGTGTTGGCCGTCCTCGCGATCCTCGTTTGGGTCGTGCTCAAGGGGTATCTGCCTTACCTTTGGCGCGAGTGGATCACCAGCGTGGACCACAAGCGGATCGGGGTGATGTACACCCTGCTCGGCGTGGTCATGCTGCTGCGCGGGTTCATCGACGCGATCATGATGCGCTCGCAGCAGGCGATCGCGTTCCGCGCCGCCGGTTATCTCCCGCCGGAGCACTACGACCAGATCTTTTCCGCCCACGGCACGATCATGATCTTCTTCGCTGCCATGCCGATCGTGATCGGTCTCATGAACTTCGTCGTGCCGCTGCAGCTCGGCGTCCGCGATGTCGCCTTCCCGACGCTGAATTCGACAAGCTTCTGGCTCACCGCGACCGGTGCGCTGCTGGTCAACCTCTCGCTCGTCATTGGCGAGTTCGCGCGCAC
>VAZL01000283.1 GCA_005883445.1 Alphaproteobacteria bacterium
CTTCATCGTCCGCCGAGAGCTTGCTCATGGCCGTGCAGGGGCGCAGCGAGACACTGGTGATCGCCGCCGAGGAGGTCGGCGAGCGGCTCGACCGCGTGCTGGCTCACCGCGTGGCCGAACTGTCGCGCTCGCGCCACAAGGCGCTGATCCTGGCGGGTCGCGTCGCGATCGACGGCGCCACGATCCGCGATCCCGGCCACCGCGTCAACGCCGGCGCCACCATCGTGCTCGATCTTCCGCCCGCCGAAGAGGTCGCACTCGCGCCCGAGACCATTCCGCTCGACGTCGTGTTCGAGGACGCCGACATCATCGTCATCGACAAGCCGGCGGGGCTCGTCGTCCATCCCGCCGCCGGCAACTGGACCGGCACGCTGGTCAACGCGCTCGTCGCCCATTGCGGCGAAAGCCTCTCAGGCGTCGGCGGCGTCAAGCGCCCCGGCATCGTGCATCGCCTCGACAAGGACACCAGCGGCCTGATGGTGGTGGCCAAGACCGACCGCGCCCATCGCGCGCTCAGCCGCCAGTTCGCCGACCACGGCCGCAGCGGCCCGCTGCGGCGCGGCTACCTAGCGTTCGTGTGGGGCGTGCCGGAGCGGCCGCGCGGCACCATCGACAAGCCGATCGGCCGCCATCCCCGCGCCCGCGACAAAATGGCGGTGCGCACGGGCGGGCGCGCGGCGGTCACCCATTGGGAGGTGCTCGAACGCTACCGCGGCCGCGATGGCGCGCCGGTGGCGAGCCTCATCGCCTGCCGGCTCGAGACCGGGCGCACCCATCAGATCCGCGTCCACCTCGCCGCGATCGGGCATCCGCTCCTCGGCGACGCCGTCTATGGCAGCGGCTTCAAGACCAAGGCCAGCCAGCTCGCCGACGACGCCAGAGCCGCGCTCGCGGTCCTTGGCAGACAGGCTCTGCATGCCTATCTACTCGCTATCGAGCATCCGTCGCAGGGCACGAATCTGGAGTTCCGCTCGGAACTGCCGGACGATCTTTTACGTTTACACCAGAGCCTCGGTGCGCAGGGCACAGCGTCTTGATCGAAAGCGCGGGCTGATCAAGGGCTTAGGTGTACACGGAGGGGTCACGGCGACGTGACGCCGAGTTCACTTTCTTTCGGACCCGTTTGTCCTGTAACTTGCCGCTGCGATCAGTCTTCGCGGTCGCAGCAAGACCGGCACCGTCGGCTCGGGGAGCGGCGGTGCGCTTCGCTCGCCGGTGCACCGGGAGCACACTTTTGGAGGGCGCTACTATGGCCCGTACCGCGGCTTTGCCGCTTTTGACGGCCGAATCCGGCCTAACCCGCTATCTCGAGGAGATCCGGCGGTTCCCCATGCTGGAACCGCAGGACGAATTCATGCTGGCCAAGCGCTGGCGCGAGCATGGCGACCGCGACGCGGCGCACAAGCTCGTCACCAGCCATTTGCGCCTCGTCGCCAAGATCGCCATGGGCTACCGCGGCTACGGCCTGCCGATCTCCGAGGTGATCTCGGAAGGCAATGTCGGCCTGATGCAGGCGGTCAAACGTTTTGAGCCGGACAAGGGTTTCCGGCTTGCGACTTACGCCATGTGGTGGATCAAGGCGGCGATCCAGGAATACATCCTGCGCTCGTGGTCGTTGGTGAAGATGGGCACCACCGCCAACCAGAAGAAGCTGTTCTTCAACCTGCGCAAGGCCAAGAGCAAGATCTCGGCGCTGGAAGAGGGCGACCTGCGTCCCGACCAGGTCAAGCTCATCGCCAAACGGCTGGGCGTGACCGAGCAGGACGTGGTCGACATGAACCGCCGCCTCGGCGGCGACGTGTCGCTCAACGCCCCGATCCGTGACGACGGCGATTCCGGCGAATGGCAGGACTGGCTCGTCGACGACGTCTCCGATCAGGAGACGCGGCTCGTCGAGGACGAGGAATCCGACAACCGCAAGAAGGCGCTCGGCGAAGCGCTCTCTGTGCTCAACGAGCGCGAGCGGCGCATCTTCGAGGCGCGGCGGCTTGCCGACGACCCGATCACGCTCGAGGATTTGGCGGCCGAGTTCGGCGTGTCGCGCGAGCGCGTGCGCCAGATCGAGGTGCGCGCGTTCGAGAAGGTGCAGCGGGCGGTGAAGCACCGCCTCGCGGCGATGGAAGCGCGCCCGAGCGCCCCCGCGCTGCAGGTGCATTGAGCGCTCGAAGCGTCAGATCCGCAAGGCAACGCGAACAGAATCGACGCGGCCGTCAGGCCGCGTCGTCGTATCGCAAACCCTTCCCGGAAGACGGCAATCCGCAGCAGCTCACTTCTGGTGGGCGGCGATCATCGCCTCGCCCATCCGAATGAGACGCTCGCCCAATCCGGCGCGACCCATGCTTTGCGCGGTCACGCGCGCGCCCTCCAGCAGCAGGAACAATTCGTCGGCGAGAAGTTCGGGCTGCGCCAAGTCCGCGGCCGCGCACAGTTGGATGATCCGGTTGCGCTGCGCATTCTTGAACGCCTCGATGACGGGCCGCGCGGGATGATCCTTTTCCGGTAGCTCGACCGCGGCATTCGACAGCGGACATCCGCGCTGATCGCCGCTGTCCACATGACCGGCCATATTCTCAAGCCAGGCACGCAATTGTGCGCGCGGATCGCCGGCATGCTGTGCCGCGAGCTTGTCCCAGGACGCGCTCGCCTTTTCAGCCAAGCATCGCAGGTACGCTGCAACCAGCTCGTCCTTTGAGGCGAAGTGCCGGTAGAGGGTCATTTTATTGGTGCCCGCCGCTTCGGCGATGGCTTCGACCCCCACCGCCCTGATCCCGTGGCGGTAAAACAGGTCGGCCGCGACCGCGAGGATGCGTTCCCGCGGCGGAATTCCTTCGGCCTTTCCGATAGTTGCGGC
>VAZL01000284.1 GCA_005883445.1 Alphaproteobacteria bacterium
CCTGGTGGTCGAATCGCTGCGGGTCGGGAAGGAGGATATTGCCGCCGGCAGCGAGCTGCGCGTCGTGCAGAAATACGGCCTCAGCCCCCGCAACATCGACACCGCCGCCTGCGCCGCCAAAGGCATCAAAGTGCTGACGATCCGCCGCCGCGCCAATATCGCCTGCGCCGAGCTTGCCATCGGGCTGATGCTCACGCTCGCCAAGAAACTTCATCGCCTGGCCGGCCGCATCAGTGTCGAGCAGCTGCGCGAAGCTGGCTACCCCTACAAGCCGTTCGACCGCCGTCACACGCCAAACTCGAACTGGCCGCGCATTTCCGGCCTGCGGGTGCTCAATGGCGCCACCCTCGGCATCATCGGTGTGGGCGAGATCGGCCGGGAGATCGCGATCCGGGCGGCGGCGTTCGGGATGCGGATTCTCTATTACCAGCGCACCCGGCTGGCGGCGGCGGAAGAGCGCGAGCTCGAAGCAGCCTATGTGCCGCTCGAAACATTGCTCGCGCAGAGCGACTGGGTGGTGCCGCAACTGCCGGGCGGGCCGGCGACGCGTTCCTTCATCGGCAGCGCGCAATTCGCGCAGATGAAGCCCGGCGCGTTCCTGGTGAATATCGCGCGTGCCGACATCGTCGACCGCGCGGCCCTGATCGAGGCTTTGACATCGGGCCGGCTCGGCGGCTTTGCGCTCGACCCGCTCTACGAGGCGCCCGGCCGGCGCGACGACGAGCTTTTGGGATTCGACAACGTGGTGCTGTCTCCGCACATCGCGGCGCAGCCGCGCTTCAACGCGCTCGATGATCTCGCCGACATGATGGAACGGCTGTCGAAGGAGCTGGCGTCGTGAGCAAGGCGTTTCGTTTCCATCAGCACGGCGGCCCCGAGGTGCTGCACTTCGAAGACGTCGAGCTGGGCGACCCCGGTCCCGGACAGGTGCGCATCCGCAACGTGGCGGTCGCCGTCAACTATCGCGACGTGCTGATGCGGCGCGGCGTGCATGCGGTGAAGTCGCTTCCCTCCGGCATCGGTCTCGAAAGCGCGGGCGTGATCGACGCGGTCGGGCCCGACGTGAGCGGCTTTTCGGTCGGCGACCGCGTCGCCTGCGCCGGCATGCCGGAAGGCTCTTATGCCGAACTCCGCATCGTCCCGGCGGCGCGCGTCATCGCCCTGCCCGCCGGCATCGATGAGCGCACCGCCGCGTCGATGATGATCCGCGGCATGACGGCGCGCTGCCTCCTGCATGACACGTACAAGGTGCGTCCCGGCGACACGATCTTAATCCACGCCGCCGCCGGCGGGGTCGGCCTCATCATGTGCCAATGGGCGAAGCATCTCGGCGCGACAGTGATAGGTACCGTCAGCAGCGACGAGAAAGCGGCAATCGCCCATGCGCACGGTTGCGATCATCCCATCGTCTACACGCGGGAGGATTTTGCCGAGCGCGTGCGCGAGATCACCGGCGGCGAAGGCGTTCCCGTGGTCTACGATTCGGTCGGCAAGGCGACGTTCGAGGACTCGCTGAAATGTCTTCGCCGCCACGGGCTGATGGCGTCCTTCGGCGAAGCCTCGGGCGATCCCGATCCCATGCCCCCGCGCCGGCTGGGCGCGCTCGGCTCGATCTACCTCACCCATCCCAGCGTCTCGAACTACACCGTCACCCGCGCCGAACTGCTGGCCGCGGCCCACGACCTGTTCGCGATGGTCGGCAGCGGCAAGATCAAGATCGAGATCAGCCGAACCTATCCCTTGAAAGACGCGCCTCGCGCCCACGCCGACATCGAATCGCGCCAAACCACCGGGTCGATTGTCCTGGCGGTGTGACGCGGTTAGACGCAGAGACGAGCAGACTGTCGCGCTTTTGCGTTCAATGCCCGGTCGCCATCGCCGCTAATTGTGCCGGCTCTGCCGGAGCGTCATTGCCGCGCCAGACCACGTGCATGTCCGGCCGCAGCAGCAGGAGATCATATCCGTAGACATCGCGCGGACGCTCGTCCGCGATGTCGAGGACCTGCAACGTCGCGCCGACGGCGGCGAACGCCCGTCGCAACGCGCTCGTATCGGCTTTCGTCCCGCCTAAACGCAGCAGCGTGTAGCCATGACCGTAGCCGATGCGATCCTGCATCGCGCTGCCGTCGTCGAGCCACACATGCGGCAGCCGCGCTCCCGGCCATGTGGTCGCAACGTATGTCATGAAATCGTGCTTGGGCCCCTCGCCCGGCTCCGCGGCGATCAGCGGCGAGCCGGCATAGCGGTAGCCGAGTTCGGCGCCGATCATTTCCGTCGCCTTGTGCTGCTCGACGTCGGCGACGCGCGCGAACTCCTGGCGCAGCGCCGCGCCAGCGGCCGTCGGCTGGCGAATTTCCGGCCGATAGAGTGCGCGCCACCTCCGCCGCCCCTGCGTCGCAAAGCCCGACGCCGCCACGTTGCGCGCTCCCACTTGCCGGCGCTCGATCTCGTAGGCGGCGAGCAGATTGGGCCCGCCCCATCCCGCGAGCGTCGCCGCAAGCTTCCACGACAGATCGATGGCGTCACCGACGCCGGTATTCATCCCGAGCCCGCCCGTCGGAATGACGAGGTGCACGGCGTCCCCCGCGAGAAAAACCCGGCCCTCGCCGTAGCGGTCGGCGAGCAGCAGATTCATCCTCCACTGCCCGACGTAGAGCATCTCGTATTTGATCGGCATGGCAACGACGCGCTCGAACATCCCGGCCATCTCGGAATCCGTCTCGACGACGGAGTGCAGGGTGAAATGCCGGGTCGAATCCTGGACGATCAGGAAGCTACCTTCGGCGTCGGCGACGTGATAATGCCGCCCCTTGCCGATCGGGATGCGCTCGTAAAGGTCCTCGCAATAATAGAGCGCCTGCCGCAGCTGCTGGATGTTGGCCTCGCCGCTGAGGTCGATGCCGAGTTGCCGGCGCACCAGGCTGCCGCCGCCGTCGCAGCCGACCATATAGGCGGCGCGCAGCGTGGACAAAGCGCCGTTGCTAGCCTTAACCTGCGCCGTGACCGAGCTCTCATCCTGCTCGAAAGACACGAGCTCGCACCCGTAGCGCACCGTGACGCTCGGCAACGTCTCCGCGATCGATTTCAGCAGCGGCTCGAGCGTGTACTGCGAGATGAGCTGATAGGGCTCGAGCGGCTGGTTGCCGTCCTCGGATTTTTCGATCTGCGCCCTTGCCTCCGCC
>VAZL01000285.1 GCA_005883445.1 Alphaproteobacteria bacterium
GACAGCACCGAGTAGTAGAAGATGAACATGTGGGCGGCATAGTCGGGCACGCCAAGCTTGATCATGGCGGGCGCCGCGATGACCGCGCAGATGATGTAGGAGGCGGTCACCGGCACCGCCAAGCCGACGATCCAGACGATCAGCGCGGTGTAGATCGCGGTCAGCAGGAGGCTGCCGCCGGCATAGTCGATCACGATCGAGGAGAACTTCAGCCCCAGCCCGGTCAACGTGACCACGCCGACGATGATGCCGGCGGTGGCGCAGGTGGTGGCAGCGGTGAGCACGCTGGTCGAGCCGTCGGACAACGCGCGCACCAGCTTCTTCGGCGTGATCGCAGTCTCGCGGGTGAGGAAGCTCAGGCCATAGGTCAGCACTGTCGACCAGAACACCGCCAGCGTCGGCGAATAGCCCCACAACATGAAGATGATGATCGAAACGAGCGAGACGAAATGAAAGCCATAGCGCCGCGTCATCTGCCCAAGCGTCAATTCCTGGCGGAAGTCCACGGTTTGCGCGCCGAACCGCTTGGCATCGAGTTCCACCATGAACAGGAGCGACAGGTAATAGAGGCAGGTCGGGATGGCCGCCATCCAGATCACGTCGAGGTAGCTGATCTTGAGAAACTCGGCGATCAGGAAGGCGGCGGCGCCCAGAACCGGCGGCGAGATGATGGCGCCGAGGCCGCCCGCCGCGAGCAGGCCGCCGGCCGCGTTCTTCTCGAAACCCGCCTTGCGCATCAGGGGATAGGCGACGGCGCCGATCGTCACCGTGGTGGCGACGCCCGAACCCGACGGGCCGCCGAGCAGAAAGGACGACAGCACCACCGTGCGGCCGGCGCTGTTGGCCTTGTGGCCCATGAGCGCCATCGAAAAGTCGATGAAGAATTTGCCGGCGCCGGAGTGCTGCAGGAACGCGCCGTAGATCGTGAACAGGATGATCAGCGAGGAGGACACGTCGACGGGAATGCCGAAAATGCCCTCGAGCGTGATGAACAGGTGTCCGACGAGTTGCGAAATGTCATAGCCGCGGTGCGTCCACGGCGGCGGCAGATAGGGACCGGCCATGGCATAGGCGATGAACGACAGCGCGACGAACGGAACGATCCAACCGGTGGTTCGCCGCGTCGCCTCGAGCAGCAAGATGATGAAGACGACGCCAAGCACGACGTCGAGCTCGGTCGGCATGGTCGCGCGGTCGGTGAATTCCTCCCCGCCTTCGATGGCGTAAACGAGGATCGCCGCGCCCATGACACCGGCGGCGATGTCCCACCAGCGGATGCGATCGCGGAAGCGCGCGGACAGCGGAAACAAGAGAAAGCTCAGCATCAGCACGAAAGCGACGTGCGCGTAGCGCAGCGGCTGGGTGGTGATGATGGGGAAATCGGTGAACGGCCAAGCCCCCGCGATGGCCGCGTAAAGGTGAAACAGCGACATCGCGACCGCGATCGACGTGACCAGCCTGCCGGCCCAGCCGACCAGACGATTGACCACGCCCTCCTCGGCCTCGACGTAGGCCTCCGCCTTTTGCAGTTGCTCTTGGGAAACGGCCGGCGCAGCTGCCCCGCCCCCGCTGCTGTCTTCGGACATGTCGCTGCCTGCTGCGCGCTGCGCTCGCTTCGTCACGCCTCGCCCGTCGCCGCCTTGCCAAGCGCGGCCTGCGCGGCCGCGAGGCGGGCGATGGGCACGCGAAACGGCGAGCACGAGACATAGTCGAGGGCGATCCCGTGGCAGAATGCGACCGAGGCCGGGTCGCCGCCGTGCTCGCCGCAAATCCCCACTTTGAGCTTTGGCCGCGCCTTGCGGCCGCGTTCGACCCCGATGCGCATCAATTCGCCCACGCCTTCGCGGTCGATGGACACGAACGGATCGCTCGGCAGGACGCCGCGCGACACGTAGGTGCCGAGAAAGCTCGCGGCGTCGTCGCGGCTGATGCCGTAGGTGGTCTGCGTGAGATCGTTGGTGCCGAAGGAAAAGAACTCCGCGCTCTGGGCGATCTCGGCGGCGCGCAGCGACGCCCGCGGCAGCTCGATCATGGTGCCGACCTGATATTTGACGCTCCTGCCGCTCTCGCGCGCGACCGCCTCCGCCATGGCATCGATGCTCGCCTTGACGAGGTCGAGCTCGGCTTTGGTGGCGATGAGCGGAACCATCACCTCGGGAACCACCGGCTTGCCGGTGCGCTTGGCGGCTTCCGCTGCCGCTTCGAAAATGGCGCGCGCCTGCATCTCGGCGATCTCGGGATAGGCGATCGCCAGACGGCAGCCGCGGAAGCCGAGCATCGGGTTGAACTCGTGGAGCTCGCGGGCGCGGTCCGCGAGCTTCTTGGGGTCGGCTCCCATCGCGGCGGCGACCTCGGCGATTTCTTCCTCGCTGTGGGGCAAAAATTCGTGCAGCGGCGGATCGAGCAGCCTGATCGTCACCGGCAGGCCCTGCATGATCTCGAACAGCTCGACGAAGTCCGCGCGCTGCATCGGCAGGAGCTTGGCGAGCGCGGCGCGGCGCGATTTTTCGTCGTCGGCGAGGATCATCTCGCGCACGGCGCGGATGCGGCCCTCGTCGAAGAACATGTGCTCGGTGCGGCAAAGCCCGATGCCCTCGGCGCCGAACTTCAAAGCGACGCGCGCATCGTTGGGCGTATCCGCGTTGGCGCGCACGCCGAGCTTGCGCACCGCGTCGGCCCAGCCCATCAGCGTTGCGAATTCGCCGGAGAGCGCCGGCTCGGTCATGGGCACGCGGCCCGCGAGCACCTGCCCGGTCGAGCCATCGATGGTGATGACGTCGCCCGCCTTGAAGGTGTGCCCGGCGACGCTCATGGTTCCGGCGGCGTAGTCGACCCGCAGCGCGCCCGCGCCGGAAACGCATGGCTTGCCCATGCCGCGTGCCACCACGGCGGCGTGCGAGGTCATGCCGCCGCGCGTGGTGAGAATGCCCCCGGCCGCGTGCATGCCGTGGATGTCCTCCGGCGAGGTCTCGACCCGCACCAGGATGATGCTCTTGTCCTTGGCCTTGAGCGCCTCCGCCTCGTCGGCCGAGAACACGATCTCGCCGGAGGCCGCGCCGGGCGACGCGGGAAGCCCGGTGGCGACGATGTTGCGCTCGGCATTGGGATCGATGGTCGGATGCAGGAGCTGGTCAAGCGCCGACGCATCGATGCGCGCGACCGCTTCCTTGCGTGAGATCAAGCCCTCGTTCGCCAGATCCACCGCGATCTTCAGCGCCGCCTTGGCCGTACGCTTGCCCGAGCGGGTCTGCAGCATCCACAGCTTGCCCTGCTCGACGGTGAATTCGAGGTCCTGCATGTCGCGGTAATGGCGCTCGAGCACGCCGTAGATGCGCTGGAGCTCCTTGAACGCCTGCGGGAGCGCGCGTTCCATCGACGGCTTGTCCGAGCCCGCCTCCCTCCGCGCGGCTTCCGTGATCTCCTGCGGGGTGCGGATGCCGGCGACCACGTCCTCGCCCTGGGCATTGATCAGGAACTCGCCGTAAAGCTTTTTGTCGCCGGTGGAAGGATTGCGCGTGAACGCCACGCCCGTGGCCGAGGTCTCGCCCATATTGCCGAACACCATGGCCTGGACATTGACCGCGGTGCCCCAGCTCTCCGG
>VAZL01000286.1 GCA_005883445.1 Alphaproteobacteria bacterium
TCGACGACAACAACACGACGGGGCGGTTCCTTGATCAGCAGTTCTCGCTGGAAGATATCCGACTCGAGGGAGGCGCCGATGCCGCGGCTGCGACGATGGCGCTGGCGGAACGCGGCGTATCGCTGATGATCGTCGATCTGCCGGCGGACGCGCTGCTCAAGGCTGCCGACGCAGGTGCCGCACGCAAGCTTCTGTTCTTCAATGTCGGCGCGCTCGACGATCGACTGCGCGAGGAGGACTGCCGCGCCAACGTCATTCATACCGCTCCAACACGGTCGATGCTGGCAGATGCCCTGGCGCAGTACCTGGTCTGGAAGCAGTGGCGCAGATGGCTGTTGGTCGTCGGTTCCCATGCCGAGGACACGCTCTACGGCGAGGCGCTGCGACGCTCGGCCAAGCGGTTCGGAGCGCGAATTGTCCAGGAGAAGGTGTTCGAGGATACCGGCGGCGCGCGTAGGACCGACAGCGGCGTCGTCCAGATTCAGCGCCAGCTGCCGGTCTTTACGCAAGGCGCGCCGGCCTACGATGTGCTCGTGGCCGCGGACGAGAGCGAGGTTTTCGCGGCCTATTTGCCGTACTGGACCTGGGATCCGAGGCCGGTTGCGGGATCCGCGGGCCTCGTTCCAACAAGTTGGGACGGCGCGCACGACCAGTGGGGAGCGGTTCAGCTGCAGGACCGGTTTATGCGGATATTCTCGCGGCGAATGACCGCACGCGATATGCAGGCGTGGACCGCCGCGCGCATGATCGGTGAAAGCGCGTCAAGAACGCGTTCAGCCGACCCGAAAGCCATGCTGGATTTCCTCGCAGGACCCGATTTCGCCTTGGCCGCGTTCAAAGGGCAGCGGTTGACGCTGCGCGACTGGAATCTTCAACTTCGTCAACCCATTCTTCTGAGCGACGGCAGAACGATCGTTTCAGTGTCTCCGCAGGAAGGATTTCTGCATCAGGTTTCCGAATTGGATACGCTCGGGTTCGACCGTCCCGAAAGTCGATGCAGGCTCAAATAGCCGATGACCGAAAAGACCAGCATCGGGCGTTTTCTGCTTGGTGTCGCCGGGACGCGCAGTTGCCTGCTCGGGCTGGGCATGTTCGCGCTCATCGGCGGCCAAGCGAGCGCCTTCACCGCCTATGTGTCGAACGAGAAGAGCAACACCATCAGCGTGATAGATACCGATAAATTCACATTGGTGAAGACGATCAAAGTCGGCCAGCGACCGCGCGGCATCGGGTTAAGCAAGGACGAGAAATTCATTCTTGTGGCTGTTGGAGACGACGACACGATACAGATGATCGACGTAAGAACCCACGAGATCGCAGCCACGCTGCCCTCGGGTCCGGATCCCGAGCTGTTCACGCAGGATCCCGCGGGCAAGATACTCTACGTGGCCAACGAGAACGACAACACGGTCACGATCATCGACATGGAGCGGCGCGTTCCGCTCGGCGAGGTCCAGGTCGGGGTCGAGCCGGAAGGCATGGGCCTCAGTCCGGATGGCAAGGTTCTCGTTGCCACGTCCGAAACGACCAATATGGCGCATTTCATCGATACCGTGACACGCCGGATCGTGGCCAACGTGCTGGTCGATGCGCGCCCCCGTTTCGCGGAGTTCAAGCGCGACGCCTCCGAGGTGTGGGTTTCATCCGAAATCGGTGGCACCGTGAGCGTCATCGACCCCGTGAAGCACGAGGTGAAGAAGAAGATCACCTTCGATATCCCGGGGCTGCGCAAGGAGGCCATTCAGGCGGTCGGGATCAGCATCACCCAGGATGGCAAGACCGGATTCGTAGCGCTCGGTCCTGCCAATCGCGTTGCCGTGGTCAATGCTGCGACGCACGAGGTCCAGAAATATCTTCTCGTGGGCCAGCGCGTCTGGCACATGGCGTTTACCCCTGACGAAAAATATCTTCTCACGACCAACGGCGTATCGAACGACGTCTCCATCATCGACGTCGCAAATCTCAAGATCATCAAGACGATCCAGGTCGGTGAGCTTCCTTGGGGTATCGCTATCTCACAGCAGTGATAGCGTCGGCGTTCGCTTCACGCCGGTCGGAGAAACCACTAGATTCGCGTTTTCCGCCTGGGAGCCGACGAGGCGACGGGCGCCCGCGAGTCTTGAGACCGCAGGGCCGGAGCAAGGCACGGCGGCGGATGCCATTCGGGCGACCGATGGGACCGGTGTGACGTCCGTTGGCGGGCGGCCGCAAGAACCGGACGTGGGCATGATGCACGAAATGACGACCGTCGACGCGCCCGCCGTTGCCATCGAAGGCGTCAGCCACTGCTACGGCAAGCGACAGGCGCTCGACGAGGTGACGTTCTCCATTACGCCATCGACGTTCGCGGTCTTGCTCGGCCTCAATGGAGCTGGAAAGAGCACATTGTTCTCGCTGGTCACGCGCCTCTACGCCATTCAGCGCGGTCATATCCGGGTTTTCGGCCGCGATGTCGAACATGCCTCGAGCGAGGCTCTGCGCATGGTCGGCGTCGTGTTCCAACAGCGTACGCTCGACCTCGATCTCTCCGTGATCCAGAACCTGACCTACCATGCAGCCTTGCACGGCATCGGCAAGCATGACGGCCGCGCGCGCGCCGATGAGGTGCTCGCGCGGGTCGCGCTGTCGGACCGCGCGAATGACAAGGTACGCAACCTGTCCGGCGGCCAGATGCGGCGCGTCGAAATTGCCCGCGCGCTCTTGCATCGGCCCCGCTTGCTTGTGCTCGACGAGCCGACGGTCGGTCTCGACATCAAATCAAGAGCGGATATCCTGGGCTACGTGCGTCGACTGGTCGTCGAAGAGGGCGCCTCGGTGCTGTGGGCCACCCATCTCATCGACGAGATCGCGGACGACGACGACGTCATCGTGCTGCACCACGGACGGGTTCTGGCGCATGGGTCCGTTCCACGCGTGCTGGATGCCGCCGGTGCGAAGGATGTCCGCGCAGCTTTCACGCGCCTGACGCAAGGCACCGACGCCGCAATCGAGGCCTCATGACCGTCGAGCTGGCCACGTTTCCCAGGATGACCGGATTTGCGCCGGTCCAGTACGCGATCTGCCTCAAGGGAATCGTTTGGCGTGAAGGTCTGCGCTTCCTGCATCAGCGCGAGCGCTTCGTGGCTGCGCTCGTGCGTCCCCTCGTCTGGCTTTTCATCTTCGCCGCCGGCTTTCGGCAAGTTCTCGGCGTGTCCATCATCCCACCCTACGAGACCTACGTCCTCTACGAAGTCTACATCACGCCGGGACTGATGCTGCTGATCCAGCTGTTCAACGGCATGCAGTCCTCGCTGTCCATGGTCTACGATCGCGAGATGGGCAACATGCGCACGCTGCTCGTGAGCCCGATGCCGCGATGGTTCCTGCTGTCGTCGAAGCTCGTGGCCGGCATGGCGGTGTCCTTGCCGCAGGTCTATACGTTCCTCGCCATCGCCTGGTTCTGGGAGATCGAAGCTCCGCCGCTTGGATATATCGCCGTCTTGCCGGCCCTCATTCTGTCGGGTCTCATGCTGGGCGCGCTCGGCATGCTGATGTCGTCCGTCAGCAAGCAACTCGAAAATTTCGCCGGCGCCATGAATTTCGTGATCTTCCCGATGTTCTTCGCGTCATCGGCGCTCTATCCGCTGTGGCGCGTGAGGGAAGCAAGCCCTCTGCTCTACTATGTGTGCCAGCTCAATCCATTCACCCATGCGGTCGAGCTCGTCCGGTTCGCACTTTACTGTCAGATCAATTGGATTTCGCTCGCGGTC
>VAZL01000287.1 GCA_005883445.1 Alphaproteobacteria bacterium
CCTCGACTCGGGCGCCAATCTTGTCGCCTTCCTGCGCATGGACGATGCGCAACTGGCCTCGATCGCGATCGCCGAGCACAAGGCGCGCGCCGCGGTCAAGTTCCGCCGTCCGACCAAGGTCTTCGAGGACGTGGTGCAAAAATTCGATTTCAAATACATCTTGAGCCTCGATGATGTCGTCGCGTCGCGGGGAGGCATCCCGTTGGTCGAGGACGGCAAGATCATCGGCGCCGTCGGTTGCTCGGGCGGCACCGGGTCGCAGGATGAGGTGATCTGCACGGCGGGTGCGGCGCTCGTCAACAAGTAGCCGTGTCCTCCGCAGGGGTCTGTCGAGTTCGGCTCCGTTGACCGATCGGGTCAGCGGGGCCGCAGATCGATGGGAATATTCGGTCGGCGACAATCGGCAGGCGCGGCTTTTGTCGAGTTGGGCCCGCTCCGGGAAGATAGAGTGTAAAATATCGAGACTGCGGGTACTGCCATGCTCACCCGTCGTCACTTGATTGCCCTCTCCGCCGCGCCGGCACTCGCGCCCAACCTTTTCGTGCGCGCGGCGCGCGCGCAAAACCCGAAGGGCGATTTTCCGAATAAACCCGTGCGCCTCATCGTGCCGGTCGCGGCCGGTGGCCCGACGGATATCGTCGCGCGCATGCTCGCCGAAAAACTTTCGAAAATGTGGGGTCAACAGGTTGTCATCGAGAACAAGGGCGGCGCCGGCACCAACATCGGCAACGAATACGTCGCGCAGTCCGATCCCGACGGCTATACGGTTTTGTTCGCCACCGCATCGCTCGCGGTGAACAGCAGCCTCTACCGCTCGCTGAACTACGATCCGATCGCGGATTTCGCGCCGGTTTCGCTCGTTACCCAGCTTGCCTATTTCGTGTTCGTGCCGAACTCCTCGCCGGCCCATTCGATCAAGGAATTCATCGACTATGCCAAGTCCCGTCCCGGCAAGCTCACGATCGCGTCGCCCGGCACCGGCAGCGCTCCCTTTTTGGCCGAGATGTTGTTCCTGCAGATGGCTGACCTCAAGATGACGCACGTTCCCTATCGCGGCGCCTCGCCCGCCTTCACCGACCTCATACCGGGCCGCATCGACTGCTATTTCGGCAGCGGCACATTGCTGTCCTACGCACGCTCCGGCCAGGTTCGCGTTTTGGCGACCACCGGGGCGAAACGGGATGCGGCAGCTCCCGACGTGCCGACCATCGCGGAGGCGGGCGTGCGCGGTTACGACGTGACGGCGTGGCAGGCGCTGTTCGTGCCGGCGAAGACGCCGTCTGCGATCGTGCGCAAGATCAGCGCCGACACCAACGCGGCTCTCGCCGACCCGGCGATCAAAGACAAGCTCGCCCAAACCGGCTATGTGGCCGAGGGCTCTTCGCCCGAGGAGCTGGAGCAGCTGCTCAAATCGGAAATCGCCAAATGGAGCGCCGTGATCAAGTCGATGGGCATCAAGATCGATTAGCAGGTGTGAACGCGCGCCGTTTCATTCGATCACCTCGTCGGCGCGCAACACGAATGTTTCGGGAATCGCGAGGCCGAGCGCCTTGGCGGTCTTCATGTTGATGACCAGCTCGAAGCGCGTCGGTTGCTCGACCGGCAAGTCGGCCGGGTGGGCGCCTTTGAGGATCTTGTCGACGTACACGGCAGCCTTGTGAAAAAGGTCGGCATATCGCGGAGAATATGACATCAGCCCGCCTTCCTCCGCGAACCATCGCGGCACTGAAACGGCCGGCACGCGCTGCTTCAGCGCCAGCTCCGCGGCGCGTTTGCTCGGCAAGCTCGGTTGAACGATGACGGCGTCCGGCCGGTCTTTCTCCATCGCGGCGAAAGCGGCCTCGAGCTCTTCGTTGCCGCCAATGCGGACAGGGTTGATCGTAGTGCCGGTGGCTTCGCCGCCGAGCTTGATCTGTTCGAGGAAAGGTTTGGAGAAGGGATCGGTCGCGTTGGCCAGAGCGGTGACGCGGCGCGCCGACGGCAGCATGTCGCGGATCAGTTGGACGCTCTTGCCAGCCAGTTCGGCGCTTACGCTGGCGATCCCGGTGACATTTCCGCCCGGCCGCGGAAGGCTCGCGACCAGCCCCGTACCGATCGGATCACCCGTGTCGGCCATCACGATGGGGATTTCGTGCGTCGCTTGCTTTGCCGCCTGGGTGGGGGGCGTGAACCAGGTCACGATGACATCGACCTTGAGACGGACCAACTCGGCGGCCAGTTCGGGAAGCCGGTCGGCCTGTCCTTGCGCCGATCGAAACTCGAACCGGATGTTTTGTCCCTCGACATGTCCCAGCTCGCGCAGTCCCTGCCGAAAGTCCCGCCAAAACTGTTCCGGATCGGTACTGCCGAGGACCAATGCGCCGATAGTCG
>VAZL01000288.1 GCA_005883445.1 Alphaproteobacteria bacterium
ACCGTTTCGAACATCTCGGTCGGGGCAGGATCGGTCGCAGTAGACGCGCGCCCGGCCTTGCCCCAGACAGATTCGACTTCGGGGAACGATTTGATGATCTTGTCTTGGGTCTGAAGCAGTTCCGCGGCCTTCGTGATCGAGAGACCTGGGAGCGTCGTCGGCATATAGAAGAGCGTACCCTCGTTGAGCGTGGGCATGAATTCCATGCCGAGCTTCGCTGCCGGCCAGAGGCTGGCCGCGAGTACCGCAAGCGCAATGACGATCGTGGTCCACTTGAACCGCAGCGCGACGAGGATGACTGGCCGGTATGCCCAGATCAGAAACCGGTTCACCGGATTCCTGTGTTCGGGCACGATGCGGCCACGCACGAACAGGGTCATGAGCGCTGGTACGAGCGTTATGGAAAGGAACGCAGCTGCGGCCATGGCGAAAGTCTTGGTGTAGGCGAGTGGCTTGAACAGCCGGCCCTCCTGCGCCTCCAGCGTGAAGATCGGCAGGAACGACACAGTGATAATGAGGAGACTGAAGAACAGCGCAGGCCCGACCTGGATCGCCGCATCCGTGATCACTTCAATCCTCGTCTGATCAGGCGAAGCGCGCTCCAACCGCTTGTGCGCGTTTTCGATCATGACGATCGCGGCGTCGACCATGGCACCGATGGCAATGGCAATGCCGCCGAGGCTCATGATGTTCGAGCTAAGCCCGAGCACATACATACAGATATACGCGATCAATATGCCGAGCGGCAGGGTAATGATCGCCACGAACGCGCTGCGAACGTGAAGGAGGAACACGAAGCAGACGAGGGCGACGATGATGCTCTCTTCGATCAGCGTTCTTTTGAGGGTCTCGATGGCGCGATTGATCAGATCCGACCGGTCATAAACCGCTTGAATCGTAACGCCTTGAGGCAAGCCCGACGCGATTTCCGCAAGGCGATCCTTCACGTTGGCGATGACCGAAAGTGCGTTCTGTCCGAAGCGTTGAACCGCAATCCCGGAAACGACCTCGCCTTCCCCGTTAAGCTCGGTGATGCCGCGTCGCTCGTCGGGCGCAAGTTCGATACGGGCGACGTCTCTCAGCAACACGGGGACGCCACGGTCGTTCTTGACGACGATCTGCTCCAGGTCGGATATGTTCTTCACATAGCCGCGGCCGCGAATTGCGAACTCTCTTTCGCTCAGCTCGACCGTCCGACCGCCGACATCGCGGTTGCTCGCGCGCAGAGCAGCCCGTATCTTGTCGAGTGTTATGCCCAGCGCCTGGAGCCGCCGCGGATCGACCACGATGCTGTATTGCTTGACGAAGCCGCCGACGCTTGCGACTTCCGCTACGCCCTCGGCTTTGGCGATCGCGTACCGGACCTGCCAGTCTTGGACGGTACGCAGTTCGGCAAGAGTTTTTTGGTTGCCGCGAACGATGTACTGGTACACCCAACCTACTCCGGTCGCGTCAGGCCCGAGCGTCGGCGTAATTCCTGACGGCAATCGCTGCGCCGCGGTGTTGAGGTATTCGAGAACGCGCGAACGGGCCCAATACAAGTCAGTACCGTCCTCAAAGACGACATAGACGAACGAAACTCCAAAAAAGGAAAACCCACGAACGACCCGCGACCGCGGAACGCTGAGCATCGAAGTGGTCAGGGGATAGGTGACCTGATCTTCGACGACTTGCGGCGCCTGGCCGGGATATTCGGTGTAGATGATGACCTGAACGTCGGAGAGATCGGGAATTGCATCGAGCGGCACATGCTTAAGCGCGTAGACGCCGGCCAATCCGATGAAGACGGATGCCAGTCCGACAAGGAAGATGTTTCGCGCTGACCAGCGAATGACGGCGGCGATCATTTCTGGGACTCCTGTTCGGTAAATCCCTTCAGAGCCGCCCGCAGGTTGCTTTCGGCGTCGATCAAGAAGGTCGCGGAAGTGACCACCTCTTCGCCTTCCTTGACGCCCTCTAGCACCTCCACGTAGCCGTCGCCGTGTCGGCCCGTCTTGATCACGCGCGGCTCGAAACGTCCTTCCCCCTTCGAGATGAGGACAAGCTGGCGCGTACCGCTGTCGATGACGGCGCTGTCGGGCACGGCGACCACAGGCTTGTCGGCCGAGTCCTCATGAAAGACCACGTCCGCATACATGTCAGGCTTCAATCGGCCATCCGGATTCGGGAGTTCTATCCGCACCCGCGCAGTCCGCGTCTCCGGCTTCAGCTCGGGATAGACCAGCGTCACCCGCCCTTCCATCGGCTGACTGGAAAAGGCCCGAAAGGTAACGGTCGCCCGGTCCCCAGTGGCGATAGAACCGATATCCCGCTCCGCTACCTCGGCAATCACCCAGACCGTCGAGAGGTCGGCGATCCGGTAGAGCTCATCCCCGGGCATGATTCGTTGGCCGCTGATCACCTTCTTCTCGAGTACAGTTCCGCTCGCCGGTGCCGGCCACTCGATGGTGCGCGATACTTTGCCACTCTCCTGAATTTCACGGATGCGCGCCTCGGGCATGCCGAGACTACGCAGCTTCTGGGCGGCGCCATCGACCATCGCCATTTGGTTCGCATCGCGCATGGTACGGGCTGCCTTGACGGCGAGCGCATACTCCAGCTGCGCCTGCACCAGGGGCGCGCTGTAGAGACGAAAGAGCGGCTGACCCGCTTTCACCGTATCGCCGGTCGTATTGACATGCAGTTCCTCGATGTACCCCTCCGCCCGAAGGGTGACGACCGACAGCTTTCGCTCATTGATGCGTACGATGCCCGGCGCGCGGATCGCCCGAACCACAGTTCGCAATTGCACTTTTTCGATACGGACGCCGCTCCGTTGGATTCGATCCAGGCTCACCTTGACGGTGTTGTTGTCGTCCTGATCATCGCCTTCGTAGACCGGGATATAGTCCATCCCCATCGAATCTTTCTTGGGAACCGGAGATGTGTCCGGCAGTCCCATTGGATTCCGGTAGTACAGAATCCGCTTAGAACCGGCCGATGAAGACCGAGCCGCTGGCTTCGACGCCGCGGACGATGGCTCGTCATCGTAAACTGGAAGATAGTCGCGACCTTTGTCGTCTTTCTTCGGCGTCGCCGACCAATACGGTGCGCCGCTTGGGTCGCGATAATAGAGAATATTCCGCTCGGCCTCCGCTGCGGTAGGTTCGGCGAGCGGGGGAGAGTCCCGCGTCTCCGTCGGCGACCGTCCGTACCAATAGCCTGCGGCCGCACCTCCCACCGCGGCGACGATGACCAAAAAGATAATTCCGCCGCGATTCATAGATCTTCTCCGACCGCCTTCTCGATTTCCGCCAGCGTGGCTTGCAGCTGAACCCGAAGCTTGAGAATCTCAAGCTGAACCCCTCGCAGGCGCCGGATGGCATCGAGCACCTTGAACGCGTCGGCCTGACCCGTTTCGAGCGCCGACAAACTTGATCGAACCACCAGCTCGGATTTGGGCAAATGATGCTGCTGAAGGATCGCCAGCGTTTTCCTCGCCGCGCCATATTCGGCCAGCATGCCCGCGACCTCGCCTTGCAGCGCGGCCTTGAGGGTCCTCAGTCGTTGCTCGGCTGCGGCTTGCTCCGCAGTCGCAGCGGAAATTTCCGCTTCCTTGGCACCCCATTGCGGTTTCGCTCGGCGAGTTCTCTCATGGCGCTCGCCGACCCTGCTTTCGCTTCGCCCTCCGCAATGGAAGGGTTCCGCCTGACCGCGCGGTCGACCAAGGCTGCGACGCGCATCTTGCTTTCATTTGGGAGGGGACGTAGCGCCGCCGGTCGAGCCAGCGGTGCATCGGGGCGACGATTGAGGAGCGCATTGAGCTGTGCGGCCGTCTTGATCGTCTGGCCGCGCAACCGCTCGATCTCGATGTTCAACTCTTCGGCCTCGATCTCGAGTCGCAACACGTCGTCTTGCGCGGCGCTTCCTTGACTGTAGCGATCCCGCACATTCGCGGTGGCGGTCGTGACGGTGTCCAGCGTCTGCTGCGTGAGCGTCAGAGCCTGGAACGTCGCGTACCGCGCGGCAAACACGCCTTTCACCCGTGCCACCAGTTCGAGCTCGGCGCTGCGCCGGCGATGTTGAGCGGCGGTCGCCTCGAAGCTCGCGATGTCACGTTTGAGATCGAGCTTTCCCCAGAGCGGAAACTCCTGCATCAGCCTGTATTGAGTGGTCCTTCCGTTCATGGAAACGTTGCGCTGGTCGAGATTGTCCGTGGTGATCCGGCCCGTGGGGTCGGGAAGAGCCCCGGCCGACGTGATGCGGGCGACGGCGGCCTCGGCATTGAGCGCAGCTGCGGCGAGCTCGGGGCTGAGCTGCCGCGCGAGCGCGATGAGTTCGCCGACGGTTGATCCGGGCGTGGTGGTCTTGGGCGCTGCCGACACCGGCTCCGTCAGCGCCAACGCGCCGAGGAGGCCGATTATGCTGGACCGGAGCATGGCTCAGTCCGCGGCCTTGAATGTGATCTTTCCCGTTACAGTCTCCGGCTCGCCCTGCACCTTTGCTGAAACGGTCAGGAGCCAACCTCCAGCCATGACGAGATCGGTCTTGAAGCCGTAGGTGCCGGGCTCGGTTCCCGCAACCGGCGTGGCTGGTGCCGTCATCGTCTCCATGCCTTCCGGCGACATGTCGATACGCGGCGAGAAAATGACAGCGTCACTCACCGGCTTACCCGTGGGCTTATGGACAAGACGTACTGCAAGCGTCACGCCGTTGCCTTTTTTCACCTCGGCCTTCACCGGCTCGAAGGTGTAGTCGCTGGCGCCCGCGAACGCGGCGCTGGTCACGCTGATGGCAGCTGCGAAAACAACCCCTGCGACTCCGAATTTGCGATACATGGGTCAAGCTCCTCATGTGCCTAGACTCGGCGTTGCGCTGACGTGGTCAGGCGCGCAACCGAGCGAGTATTCGCATGAGCTCTCAGGCTCACACGTTGTGGCGCAAGTGGGCTGAAATTTAGACCCGAGGAGGACGGAAGGGCGGACTGCCCGTCTGTGAGCGGAACGTTTGGCTCACCAGCGATGGCACGCTTTCCGCAAAGACATCTGGGACTACCAGATCAGTAATTGTCGTTCCTGCAAAGCTGAAGCAGAGGGGGCAGGTAGCCATTGACCCACAATTGTCCATCCCCTTTTCACAGGGATTGGTCTGGGGAGGGCAGCAGTCGGACATGTCGTCGGATACCGACATGTCGGCCGATTTCACGCTCGACGCAGCGCCGCCGACCATCGGCAACATTGCTACCGACAAGGCCAGAAAAGCTACCAGGATTGTGCGAAAAATCGTCATGCGCTCTAGAAATTCCGGTTTTCCCAAACCGAACGGCTTTTGGCCGCAACGCTAGATCAGCAGAAGATGCAAAATGCCGCGTAGGCCGTGGCAGCCGTGAGACCGAGAGCGCCGAGTGCAAGCAGGACTGTCTTCATCGCGGGGCTCCTCCGCAGAGGGAAGCAGCATATACGCTTCGTCAGAAAGTTTAAAGAAGACACAAACACGCCAGATGGCTCAAAAAGCCCCTGTCCCTGTCGCAAATTAGGTCCG
>VAZL01000289.1 GCA_005883445.1 Alphaproteobacteria bacterium
GCAGCAAGGTCGAGCCCGACGGCCGTTCCATTGTGCGCATGGGCTCGATCGCCAAGGTCATGGCGGGTCAGGTGCTCGCGACCATGGCGGTGGATGGAACGCTCAAGCTCACCGATCCGCTCGCCAAATATGCCCCGCCTGGCGCGAAGGTGCCGGTGTTCGCGGGCCGGCAGATCACGCTCCTCGATGTCGCGAGCTATACGGCCGGCCTGCCGCGCGAACTGCCGGGTGTGCCGGACCCGCAACCGGGGGAAAACCCGTTCAGGCACTTCGAAGCCGACGCCTATTGGCGCTGGCTCGCGGGAGCAACGCTGCCCTATGCGCCGGGCGCGGGCGCGATGTATTCCAATCTCGGTTTCGGGCTTCTGGGCGACGCACTCGCGAGAG
>VAZL01000290.1 GCA_005883445.1 Alphaproteobacteria bacterium
ACGCCGCCGGCGCCGAGGTGCGCATGATCGACCAGGTCCCCTACCGCTGGCACGACGGCCTCAAGGCCGCGGTCGGCGTCGGCGGCGAGAAGATGGACGCGCTCGGCCTCGGCTGGATCATTTCATTCGCCAGGGGACATCGCCCGCCGATCTTGACCAAGGCCGGGGGCGTTGCCGGGTTCATGACCTACGTGGTGCTGGCGCCGACGCGCGGGGTCGGCGTTTTCGTCGCGGTCAACCGGCTGAACTTTGCCATGTTCGAGGGGCTCATCAACGGCGTGCACGACCTCGTCGCCGATTTGGCCCCGCGCTGAGGGGCCTCGATCGAGCGGCGAACTCGGTCTGCACCCTCTCCCCGCCGTCGCGGGGCGAGAGAGTGCACCGAGTGCGCGGCGTCACTATGCATCAAGCACAAACGAACGTGCTCTAGTGGATCGAAATTCTGGTGTTGCCCAGGCCCTGCTGCTGCACCAGGGAGAACAGGACGGCGGCGTTGGAGGGATGCAGCCTGATGCAGCCACGCGACGCCGGTCCGCCGAGCTGGGAGACGTGCGTCGTGCCGTGGATGGCGAAATTGCCGTCGTAGAAGATCGAATACGGCATCGGCGCATTGTTGTAGAGGGTCGAGCGGTGATACCGCGCCAGCGACTGCGGGCGGAAGGTCCCGCTCGGCGTGCCATAGATGCCGGTGGAGACCGCCCAGGTATAGCGGTGCTCGCCGTTGACGATCACGGACATCCGCTGGCTCGACTTGTCGATCCTGACCACGACGTCGGCGCGGGCGTTACCCGCCGACGACAGCAGCACCATCACGACCGCAAACCCGGCTACGCCGGCAAGGCGACCCATGGCATCCTCCAGGTGGCATCCTCCAGGTGGCATCCTCCAGGTGGCATCCTCCAGCCCGCGCTTGACCATCAAAGCTCGTGCGTCGGGCACAAGATGTAACACAAAGGCTAACGCTCGGTTGCCGTCGAGGCGCGGCCTAAACACACGGACTAACCGTAAGAACTCGATCAAGCCAATGACGCGATCCGCTGCCCGCGAGCTCTTGACCATCGGCCATTCCAACCTGGCGGCCGATCGCTTCGTGGCCTTGCTCAAGGACGCCAGCGTTACCGCCGTCGCCGACGTGCGCTCGGTGCCGTTCTCGCGCTGGTGCCCCTGGTTCTCGGGCAAGACCCTGGCGCAGCGACTCGCGGGCGAGGCGATCGCCTATATCGCGCTGGGGGACGCCCTCGGCGGCCGCCCGAGCGATCCTCGCCTCTATCGCGACGGCGTCGCCGACTACGAGGCCATGGCCGCCCGCGCGGAGTTCGCGGCTGGGGTCGAACGCGTCGTGGATGAAACGGCGCACCATCGCGTGTGCCTGCTTTGCGCCGAGCGCGAACCGCTCGACTGCCATCGCTGCCTGCTGGTCGGCCGGGCGCTGGCCGCGCGCGGATTGGCGCTTGGCCATATCCGGCCCGACGGCACGATCGAACCGCATGCAGCGACGGAGCAACGCCTGCTCGCACTCGCAGGCGGCGAGACAGATCTTTTCCGCGATGGCGCCGAGCGCCTCGCCCATGCCTACCGCCGACGGGCGCAAGCCGTTGCAGCGCGTATCAAGGCTCGAGCGTGATGGTAACACTTCACCTTCCGCCGAGCGGCTTGCGTGAGATGTGCGGCGTCCCGACCGCATTCCGCTTGACGGGACGAATCCCGCGGTTTACCCGGCAGCCGCACTGCGGGGCTCGCCGCCGGATCGAATCGGCGTAGCCTCCGAGGGGGCGGCGGGACTCTCAATCGGATGCCGCAAGCATGACGACAATAGAGGCGCCGAAGGGCGCTGCTCGGCGCAACACCGTTGGACGCGCCGCCGCACTGGTGTTGGCCGCATTGCTCGCGCCGCAGGTCGCACGCGCGCAGGACAAGGGCACCCTCAATCCGCAGCCGCTGCCGCCGCTCGCCAAGCCGGACGATCCCGCGACGCCGGCCAAGGAGCTGTTCGGCCGCAAGACCGCGCCTGCGAATTTGCAAACGCGCACCATCGGCTTCTATTCCAAGGGCTGTCTCGCGGGCGCCGTGGCGCTGCCGATCAACGGCGCGACCTGGCAGGTGATGCGGCTCTCGCGCAACCGCAACTGGGGCCATCCCAACCTGGTGCAATTCCTCGAGCGGCTGGCCGCGCAGGCGCCGAAGACCGGCTGGCACGGGCTGCTCGTGGGCGACATGTCGCAACCGCGCGGCGGCCCGATGCTCACCGGCCATGCCAGCCATCAGGTCGGCCTCGACGCCGACATCTGGCTCACGCAAATGCCCAACCGCGAATTGACGCGGGAGGAGCGGGAAGAAATGTCGGCGACCATGATCGTCGCCGAGGATCGCCTGGACGTCGACCCGCAGGTGTGGACGCCGGCGCACCTGGCGGTGATCCGCGCCGCGGCGAAGGACCCGCAGGTCGCCCGCATCTTCGTGAACGCGGCGATCAAGAAAGCCTTGTGCCGCGATGCCGGCACCGACCGCGGTTGGCTCGGCAAGGTGCAGCCGTGGTGGGGGCACGACTTTCACTTCCACGTTCGGCTCGTCTGCCCATCCGACAGCGGGGAGTGCACGCCGCAGCCGCCGCGGCCGGTGGACGACGGCTGCGGCCAGGAGCTCGCCTATTGGTTCACTGACGCCGTGCTCCACCCGAGGCCCTCGCCGGCGGCGAAGCCCAAGCCGGGGCCGAAGATGGCCGACCTGCCGGCCGCCTGCCGCCAAGTTCTTCTGGCGCCGTAGCTGTCGGCGCCCTAGGTCGCGACCGTGCCGCGGGTTCGAGTCGCCATTCGACGGGGACACGTTGAAGTTGCGGTATCCATTGTAAAGAACAACCCCAAAACAATGGGACTGAGCCGGCCGCGGTTTCCTGCATCCATCGGTTGCATTAAGCGTGCCCCTGGGGGCCGGCCCGTTTCGGCTCATCTCTTGGCATCTTCAAGCGGAAGGGACGGCGCCCGCACGACAAAAATCCCGAGCGGCGCGCCGCCCGAGCCGGCTGGCGTAGTTTTGGTGAATACATTTTTCTGGAAGATTCTCGTTACGCGAGTCAACGAGAAAATACGCGATGCAATGGGATCTACCCGCCTTGCGCGCT
>VAZL01000291.1 GCA_005883445.1 Alphaproteobacteria bacterium
TTTCGAGCGACTTCGCGCCCATGAGCTTCTCGGTGGCGGCGGTGCTTTGCTCGAACACCTTCTTGGAGAAGTCCGCGATCTCGACCGTGATCGCCTGCAGGCTCTTGGAAAGCGCCCCGAACGACTTCAGCGTCGCATCCATATTGTCCTTCCCCAACTTCTGCATCTCGTCGATATTCCTGACCATCTTCTACCTCCCGGCGGCGTCGCCGATTGCGTGTGACTTTTCCCACCTGTCTCCAGCCAGCGAGCCGGATGACACGGATATATTGCATTGCACAAAAATGTCAAGAATTTATTTTGCAGTGCAATATGGTAGTCCGGTCCGGGGCTTAACGGTTTTGCAATCGGCCTGCCCTAGCCTCGACGAGCGTGCCGCGTGAGCGGGGGTGGAGAGCCGTCAAGGCTCAAAATCGCAAGTCGCAGGACGCCAAAAAGGTCGGAAAAATTCAGAAAACCGCCCTTTTTGACTCGTCCAATCGCTTCACCTCGGCACGACAGGGGTGTCAGCGCTTCGCATGAAGCGCGAAGGGGAACGAGGACGGGGGAAATACCATGCTGCGGATCCGGACCGGAGCCCGTTACGGGCTTCGTTGGGGTTTGTTCGGTTTTGTTGCTGCAGTTCTCACGCTATCAGCCGACCCAATAAACGCCGCGCCTTACGCGGATATCGTCGTGGACGCCAATTCCGGCGCGGTGCTGCACGCCACCAATCCGGACGCGCGGCGACACCCGGCGTCGCTCACCAAGATCATGACGCTCTATCTGCTGTTCGAGCAGCTCGACGCCGGCAAACTCAAGCTCGACACGCCGCTCAAGGTCTCCGCCGAAGCCTCCGGACAGTCGCCGACCAAGCTCGGTCTCAAGCCCGGAAGCACGCTCGCGATCGAAGACGCGATCAAGGGCATGGTCACGCGTTCGGCCAACGACGCCGCCGTCGTGGTCGCGGAGGCGATCGCGGGCAGCGAGGACGATTTCGCCCGGCTGATGACGCGCAAGGCGCAAGCGCTCGGCATGAATAACACCGTCTACAAGAACGCCTCCGGCCTGCCCGACGACAACCAAATCACCACCGCGCGCGACCAATCCACGCTCGGCCGCGCCATCCAGGAACGCTTCCCGCGCTATTACAAATATTTCTCGATCCGCACTTTCACCTTCCGTGGCGAGTCGATCTCCAACCACAATCACCTGCTCGGAAAGGTCGAGGGCGTCGACGGCATCAAGACCGGCTACATCAACGCCTCCGGATTCAATCTGGTGACGTCGGTGCATCGCGGAAATCGTTATCTCGTCGCCGTCGTCATGGGCGGCAGCAGCGGCGGCAGCCGCGACGCGCGCATGCGCGAGCTGATCAACGACAAGATCGCGCTAGCGTCGATCAAGCGCACGGCGCCGATGGTCGCCGAGGCGAGCGGGACGCCGGAGGTGAGGCCCGAGCCGATGGTTGTGACCAAGGCCGAAGCCAAGCCCGCGCCGATGGCCGTGGCCAAGACGGAGCCCAAGGCGGAGCCCAAGTCGGAAGCTAAGTCGGAGCCTAAGCCTGAGCCGATGGTCGTGACCAAGGCCGAGCCGAAAGTTGCTGCGGCCAAATTCGAACCGAAGGAGGCGCCGAAGGCTGAGGCCAAAGCCGAGCCGCGGTTCGCCGTCGCCAGCGCAACGAGCTTGCCCGTGCGCTTCAATTCGGCCGCGCCGCCGGCCGAACCAGCGGCGTTGCGGTCGGAGCCCGCCGTCGCGGGAACTCTGACGCAAACGTACGTCGCCGCCGGCTCGACCGATCCAATCCGGCCCGTGCTGGTCAAGACGCTGACGGTGAGACCCGGCGTGCGGACGGCCTCGCTCGCGGCATCGCCGGTTGCTTCGCCCGCTGCCGAAGCTCAGCCCGTTGCGGCGCCCGCGCCAATGGCCGCCGCGAAGGCGGAGCCGGCGGCACCGCCGCCCGCGCCCGCCGCCGCCGAACCACCGGCATCACCGCCCGCTCCCGTGGCTGCGGCAAAACCAGAGCCCGCCGCCGTCCCGCCAGAGGTTGCGACGAAGCCCGAGCCGGCCGCGGCGCCGGCCGCAGCGGCGATCGCGGCGAAGGAAGAGCCCGCGGCACCGCCACCCATGGCGGCGGTCGCGGCAGCCGCAGCCAAGCCTGAGCCGACCGCGGAGCCAGCCAACGCACCACGTCCGGGCGCGTCGAGCGCGCTGCCCGCGCCTGTTGCCGCCGCAGCGCCCGTCGTACCTACTCCGAAGCCCGCGCCGGCTCCGCCCGCGGCGAAGGTCGCGGCCGCCACATCGACGGCAAAGCCGGCCGCAGCCGCGCCTACCGCAAAGCCGCAGCACCGACCGGGCTGGATCATTCAAGTCGGCGCGTTTCCCGCCGAGCAGGCCGCCCAGCAGCGCCTCTCCACCGTGCAAAGCAAGGCGTCGAAAATGCTCAGCGGCGCGGAAGCCTTCACCGAAACGGTCGATAAGGGAGGCACCACCTATTATCGCGCGCGCTTTGCCGGACTCGACAAGGACAAGGCGGAAGCCGCCTGCAAATATCTCAAGAAAAACGACGTCGAATGCGTCACCGTCAAGAACTGACGTCGAAGCGAATGACAGGGGCCCGCGTCGCACAGGAGCCGCCAGTGTCGCGTCGATCAAAGGAGTTCAGCGATGGCGGCGCAAAAGCACCTCCTTGGCTTCATTCACGCGGGCCGCGAGATACGTCGACCCCCCTTGGTCGGGATGCAGTTTCTTCATGAGCGCGCGGTGGGCGCGCCCGATATCCTCCGCGCTCGCCCCCGGCTCCACGCCAAGGATCTGATAGGCCTCCTCCTCCGTCATTTTGCCGCCGCTCCACGCCCGGCGGTGCGCGCCCGGTGCCGCGTCACCTTGCGCGTGTTCACGCCAGGCGGGCTCCCGGCGGTCGAGATACGCCATAAGTAGCGAGCGGCTTTCCTCGTCGATCTCGGGGAGGAAGCCGGTCAGCGTTGCGACGTCGAGCGCGTCCAGCGCTGCGCCTTCGTGCCGACCGGCGAGGATGCGTCCGCGCATGGCGCCGGTGTCGTGATCGAGCTCCATCTCCATGAAGGCCGAACGCACGCGCGAGACCTGGCCCGCGCTCTTTTGCGTGCGCGCGGCGAAGCCGGGAATGCTCCACGGCAACCATCCCAAAAGGCCGAGGCCGGTGAGGCCGAGCGGGATGGCGATGTCGAGCCGCCCGCGCACCCCGAGCAGCCCGGCCGCGGCGAGCGCACCCAACCCGCCGCCGGTCTTCAACACCACGGCGGCGGTTTGCGGGTTGACCTTGGTGAAGGCATTGAGCGCCCATAAAGCCAGCGCCAGCACCACCAGGCCGAAAATGATCGTGGCCATTACGGTCTCATCTGCTCGAGCAGCTTGGTTGCGCCGCTCTGGCGTCGCGCCGAGAGATCGGCGAGCGCGCGCATACCGCCCGCGGCATAGGCGGCGGCCGCACGCAACAGCTCGCCGAGTTCATGGGCCGCGCCCGGATCGAAGCGGCAATAGGCGCCGCGCGTCAGGCGTGCGATCTCGCGAAAAGCTTGTTCGGTGATGGGATCGTCGCCTTCCTGGAACATGAAGGCGGGCACCCCGAGAAGCCCGAGCGCCCCGGCGGCGTGACAAAGATCGTCGAGCTTTTCCTCCATGGCGTCGCCGACGAAAACCAGGGCCTGCACCTTGGTGGTCTGCGTCTCGCGCGTGGCGTGGGCGATGATCTTGCCGATCTGGGTATGGCCGCCGCGACAGTCGATCCGCTCCATCAGCGTGCCCAGCCGCTCGGCCTGCGAGACCCAGTGCGAAGCCCGGCACTCGCCCAGGCCGCGGTAATAAACGAGCTGCACGTCGAGGCCGCCGATCGCCGCCGCCTCGCGGAACATGTCCGCCTGCAGCCGGCAGGCCGTATCCCACAAGGGTTGGCGGCTCATGGTCGCATCGAGCGCGAAGATGAGCCGTCCGCGCCGCCCGGGCTCGGCGGTCGGAGCGAGGCCCTTCACCTTGGCAAGGAAGGCGTCGATCTCCGCACGCGTGGCGGTTGCCGCCGGTGCGCGGCTGTGATCCGTCGGTGAGCGGTCGTGACGATCGTTGGCCATGACAGCAGGCATTTAACAGGCGAAACTCCCGCCCATAAGGTGGCCATATCCGGCTTGCGGCGCGCCGCAAACCCAACCCCACGAAGCCTGTCCCATGCCCATTCGAGTCGTGCGCACGGTGTCGGCATTGCGCCGCGCCGTCATGCGGTGGCGGGCGGCGGGCGAGCGGATCGCGCTGGTTCCGACCATGGGCGCGCTCCATGCCGGTCATCTCGCGCTGGTGCGGGCGGCGCGGCGACGCGCGCGACGCGTCGTCGTCTCGGTCTTCGTCAATCCCGCGCAATTTGCGCCGCATGAGGATTTTGCGAGTTATCCACGCAGCTGGGACACCGATCTCGCCGCGCTTTCAGCCATGGGCGTCGACCTCGTATGGGCGCCAGCCGTGGCGGCGATGTACCCTCCCGGTTTTGCCACCCGCATCGTCCCGCAGGGGCCGGCAACGGCGGGACTCGAGGACAAGTTTCGCCCGCAGTTCTTTTCCGGCGTGGCGACGGTGGTGGGAAAACTCTTGATCCAATGCGCGCCCGACCTCGCGATGTTCGGCGACAAGGACTACCAGCAGCTCTTGGTGGTGACGCGGCTGGCGGAAGACCTGGATTTGCCGGTGAAGATCGTCGCGGTCGCGACCGTGCGCGAGCCGGACGGCCTCGCTTTGTCCTCGCGCAACAGCTACCTGTCGGCAAGCGAGCGCGCGGCCGCGCCCACGCTTTACCGCGTGCTCGAGGATTGCGCCGGCAAGATTGCGCGCGGGGCGCTCCCCGCGCGCGCGCTCGACGAAGCTGCTGCCGCCATCGAGCGCGCCGGCTTCGTGCTCGACTATCTCGAAGCCCGCCACGCCGACACCCTCGCGCCGTTATCCTCGCGTGCGGACGGTCCGATCCGGCTGCTCGTGGCCGCGCGCATCGGCAAGACGCGGCTCATCGACAATATCGCGGTGTGAGCAATCGCTGCGATAACGGCGAGCGAAGGCGCGCGGCGCTACTTCTTCACCTTCAGCGGATCCTTGACGTCGTCGAACGTGGCGAATTCGGTGTTCCACAGCTCGCCGTTGATCTTCTCGACCTTGCGAATGTAGATGGGCTGCACGATGTCGCGCGTCTCCGGATCGATCGACATCATCCCGCGCGGGCTTTCCCATTTCATGCCCTTCATCGCGGCGATGAGGCTGTCGCCGTCGGTCTTGCCTTGGGTCTTCTTGAGCGCCTCGTAGATGAGGTGCATGCCGTCATAGCCGCCAACCGATACGAAGTTCGGACGGAAGTTGTTCGCCTTCTTGAAGTCCTCGACGTATTTCTTGTTGAGCGCGGAATCGTGCGAGGCGGAATAATCATGCGCCGTCACCATCCCCAGCATCTGATCGCCCATGTTGTTGA
>VAZL01000292.1 GCA_005883445.1 Alphaproteobacteria bacterium
ACGGCGACAATACGCTGGAGCAGAAATTCGGCGGCATGCTGCGCGCGCTTTCGCTCGGGGCGCCGCCGCACGGCGGGATTGCGCCCGGCATCGACCGCATCGTCATGCTGCTCTGCGGCGAAGAGAACCTGCGCGAAGTCGTGCTCTTTCCGATGAACCAGCGCGCCGAGGATTTGATGATGGGCGCGCCGTCGGAGGTCACGCCCAAGCAGCTGCGCGAGCTGCACATCAGGTTGGCGCTGCCGGAGAAGAGCGGTTGATTGCGATCGGGGGTCTCGCCATGCCGGCATCAGGTACTATCGCGCGCGCCATCGCCGCTGCGGTCATTGTCCTTGCCGCGCCTGTCGGCGGCAGTGCGCAGCCGACGTTGAAAATCTTCGATGCGCATCTGCACTACAATCAGGAGCCCAACCCGTATTATCCGCTCGACCGCGTGCTCGACGTTTTTCGGCGCAACAATGTCGCCGGCATCCTGGCGAACAGCCGTCCGAACAAGGGCACCCATCAGCTCGTCGACGCCAAGGCTCCCGGGCTCTGGGTGGTACCGTTCATCCGCCCCTATCGCACGCGCGACGACGTGCAAAATTGGTCGACCGATCCCGCAATCTACGATCTGATCGAGGCCGAATACAAACGCGGCTATTTCCGCGGTGTCGGTGAGTTCCACATTTACGGCAATACCGCGCAAGCACCGCTGGTCAAGCAGGTCGTCGACTTTGCCGCCGCACGTAATCTCTATCTTCTCGCCCATTGCGACGAGGCGGCGCTCTTAATTCTGCTCGCGCACAATCGGAGCGCCAAGATCATCTGGGCGCATACCGGATTCTCGACGCCGACGCGGCGGGTGAGAGAGCTGCTGGAGACTAATCCCGAGCTCATGGGCGAGCTTTCCTACCGCGGCGGCATCAGCGAGGGCGGCGGCGGCAAGCTTGCGGCCGAGTGGCGCGAGCTCTTCGCTCGTCACTCCGACCGGTTCCTGCTCGGCTCCGATACCTGGATCAACGAACGCTGGTTCGGCTACGACACCATCATGCAGACCTACCGCGGCTGGCTTGCGCAGCTTCCTGAGGATCAGGCCAAGCGCATCGCCCACGGCAATGCCGAGCGATTGTTCGGCGGCAGGGTCGAGTAAGCCGCGCGCTGACGGCGCGCAAGACCGCTTGATTCGCCGCCGAAATCGGCGTTGAATTTTGGAGCCATTCCAGAAGACGGCGGCCGTCTCCATGCTCGACGGACCGCGCCGCGATGGTTGCCGACGACGAGTGCACCCTGATCGGGTGCCGGGGAGGAGACCATGCACGACATCGAACGACGCGCCTTCATGAAAGGCGCGGCCATCGGCGCGCTCGCCTTCACGGTGGGCGGTGCCGAGGTTCTGCTTACGCCGCGTGCGGCGCGCTCACAGGGCGTCCCGCTGCGCACGCTGACGGCCGCGCAAGCGGCAACGCTCGACGCGCTCGGCGAGACGCTCGTCCCGGGGGCGCGCCAGGCCGGGATATTGCACTTCGTTGATCAGCAGATCTCGATCCCGGCGGAGGAGGCGCTGCTCGAAGCGCGCATCCTCAACGTCCGCCCGCCCTACGCGAATTTCTATCGCGCGGCGCTGGGCGCGGTCGATCGCGCCAGCCAGGCGCTCAGCAACGGCCAGCCGTTTGCGAAGCTCGGCGAAACCGAGCAGCGCAGCTTCGTCGACAATATGCGCCAGAACAAGATCGAGGGCTGGCAGGGGCCGGGCGGGCCGTTCGTCTATCTGGTGCTGCGCAGCGATGCCGTCGACGTCGTCTACGGCACCATGGAGGGCTATGCCAGCCTCGGCATTCCTTACATGCCCCACATCGCTCCGACCAAGAGGTGGTGACATGGCGAACGAAAAAGTCGACGTCGTCATCGTCGGTGCCGGCGCGTCGGGCTCGGTTTTCGCCGCGGTGCTGGCGAAGGCCGGCAAGAAGGTCGTCATCCTGGAGCAGGGACCCGACTGGCAGCTTACCGATCTCATCAGCTCGGATTTCTGGGGCCGGCGGATCAAGCCTGCGAGCGGTCCGTTCCTGCTCGAAGGCAAGAATCCCTTCGGCTACGTCTATCAGGCAGGCTGGGGCGTAGGCGGCGCGGCGCTGCACTACTTCGCCAACTTCCCGCGGCTCTTGCCCAACGACTTCAAGATCAAGAGCGAGCACGGCCGCGCGCTCGACTGGCCGATCTCCTACCAGGATGTCGCGCCCTATTACGACAAGGTCGCGCAGGACGTCGGCGTGTCGGGCGACGCCAAGGCGGAGGAAGTCTGGCGGCCGGCGGGCGCGCCCTATCCGATGCCGCCGATGAAGACCTTCCGCCATGGCGAAGTCTGGCTCAAGGGTTGCGAAGCGGCCGGCATCCGCCTCGTCCCTGCGGCGGTCGGCATGAATTCGACCGACTACAAGGGCCGGCCGGCTTGCATTTACGACGGCTGGTGCCACGTCGGCTGCCCGACCGGCGCACTCTCCAATCCGTTGGTCACTTACCTCGGGGACGCGAAGAAAGCCGGCGCCGAGGTGCGCGCCCAATCGACCGTCACGCGCGTGCTCAGCAACGCGCAGGGCAACAAGGTGACCGGCGTCGAGTATTACGACGCCAAGAAGGAGCGCCAGGTGCAGGAAGCGAGCGTCGTGGTGCTGGCCGCGTGGTCGGCGCAGAACCCGCGCCTGATGCTCAATTCCGCGACCGACAAGCATCCCAAAGGGCTCGCCAACTCCAGCGGGCTGCTCGGCAAATACATGATGGCGCATTTTAGCTCGGGCACGTGGGCGATGTTCGATGAGGACATCCAGAACTACATGGGCACGACCGGCGCGCAATTCATGTCCTACGACCGCTACGGCAAGACCAGCCAGAAAGGCGCCTTCGGCAGCTCCTTCATCGTCGCGGGCTCCGCGCTCAAGACGAGCGATCTCGGCGGCTTTGCCAATGCCCGCCTCGATCTGTTCGGGCCCGACCTCGCCGCCTTCATGAAACGCGCCGCGCGCGGATTGACCCGCATCGGGGCGTTCGGCGAGGAATTGCCGAACGTCGAGAACCGCATCGAGGCCGCGAGCGACAAGGACGAGTTCGGCATGCCGCTCGCGAAAATCATCCACAGCTTCGATCAGGACGCGGTGGCCCTGTGGAACGCCAATTTCGAGGAGGGCCTCAAGATCGCCAAAGCGACGGGCGCCAAGGATGTGTGGTCGGCGCGCGGCAACATGCCGACCATTCACCTGATGGGCGGAACCATCATGGGCACGAACGCCGGCGATTCGGTCACCAACAGCTACGGCCAGGCCCACGAGATTCCCAACCTCTACGTCGCGGGGCCGGGCATCTTTACGACCGCAGGTGCCTCGAACCCGACCTACACGATTCTGGCGTTGTCACTGCGCGGCGCCGAGCAGTTGGCGGGCCAGTGGAGCACGGTCGCCGGGTAAGCCTGCAAGATGGGCAACGGCGGCTTCGCCGTTGCTCTTACAAAAGCGCAGCCAGTGTGGCGGTTCAGAAGTCCGCATCTTTCTTGCCGCGAGTCCTAAATGCGGACGTCTGAACCAAAGCCACACGTAGCGCATGATTCGAGCCCCCGTTTAAGGCTTGAATCACAGACTGGTAGGCTGTCTCAACGCGCTTGAACCTTGTCGCTATTTGCCTCCAAGGTCGCTTTGGGGCGAAGTGGACATCAAACAGGCGGGTGTTCTCGTGGACGCGCTCGGAACGG
>VAZL01000142.1 GCA_005883445.1 Alphaproteobacteria bacterium
ATGGCCGTTGGCGGGGCGCGCGCAACAAGCCGGCAGCAGTGCAACAAGTTCTCGACGATCGCGAACCCTCGCTTCATGTGCGCGCCGTTCGACCCGTTAGTGCGCTGCGGCATGACCCTCCGGGCCATAGCCCGTCCTGGGAACCGCAGGCATAAAGATGCGGCTGAATGTTGGGATCACGAGCAGGCTGCAGATCGGCGACAGCAACATGCCGCCGACAATCACGCAGGCCAACGGCTGCTGCACTTGGGAGCCGATGCCGGTGGAAACCGCGGCCGGTAGAAGGCCGATGCACGCAGAGAACCCGGTCATGAAGACCTGCCGCATGCGGGATCTGCCGGCGCTGATGATCGCCTGCTCGGTGCCCATCCCGTCCTCAAGCGCGCGGCGGATGTAGGACACGAGCAAGATGCCGTCCATCGCGGACACGCCGAACAGCGAGATGAATCCAACGGCGGCCGAAACGCTAAAATTGAGGCCCGCAACGTAGAGTCCCAAAATTCCGCCGCAGACCGCAAAGGGAATGCTGGAGAGTGCGATCAGACTGTCCCGTATAGAGTTGAACAAGCCATAGAGCAGCATCATGATCAGCAACAGGCTGAGCGGCACGATGAAGGCCAGCCGCTTCTGGGCCTCCACCATTGCGCCATACTCTCCCGTCCATTCCATCCGGTAGGCCTGCGGCAGCGGCACGGTCTGGGCAAGGTGGCGCTGTGCCTGAGCGACCGTGGACCCCAGGTCTCGCCCCCGCACGCTATATTTCAGCGGAATGAACCGTTGGCTGTTCTCGCGATAAATGTAGGACGCGCCATTCTCCAGATTGACCTCGGCGATGTCGCGCAACGCGATATAAGTGGTGGGCGATTTCGCATCGGCATTTGGGACCGCGACCGGGACGGTGCGGATGGCGTCGACGTTGTCGCGATATTGCGGAGCCAATCGGACGGTCAAGGCGAAGTGCATCTCGCCTTCGAAGACGCGCGTGATTTCCTGCCCGCCGATCGCGGCTTGTACGACCGCGTTGATGTCGCCAACCGAGATGCCGTAACGCGCCGCCTTGGCGCGATCGATACGAATCAGCAAGTTCGGCTGTCCGATGAGGTTGAACGCCGCTGGGTCCCTTACGCCGGGCACCCGTGCAATTTCGGCTTTGACTGATTGGGACAGGCGTTCCAGCTCGGTGAGATCGCGTCCGAAAATTTTCACCGAATTCTCGCCCTTTACGCCGGACACTGCCTCCTCGATGTTGTCCTGAATGTATTGCGAGAAATTGAATTCGACACCGACGATCTCGCGATTGAGCCGTTCGCTCATCTGCGTGATCAATTTCTGCTTGGTCAAACCCGACGGCCATTCGTTGAACGGCTTCAAGGGCACGAAGAATTCCACAAGAAAGGAGCCGTCAGGATCGGTGCCATCCTCACCGCGGCCCTGCTCGGAAAACACCGTGCGGACGGGCTCGTAGCTCCGGATGATATTGCGTATGCGAGCGACAGTTTCTATGCCGCCTTCGAGCGTGATCGTTGGCGGCATTACCCCGCGAATCCATAGGTTGCCCTCTTCGAGCTTCGGTAAAAACTCCGTGCCCAGCCTGGCGCCGAGGAGCCCGCAGATTGCAAGAAATGCCATCGCGATCGTCGCCGACAGACCGTAATGACGGACGGCGAGCGGCAGAACGAACTGATAAACTTTGCGGATCTGTTGCACCAGAAACGTTTCGACCTCGTTCACTCTCTCTGGCAGCAGCAGTGAGGCAATCACTGGAGTCACGGTGAAGGTGGCAATGAGCGCGCCGAGCAAGGCGTAGGCGTAGGTGCGCGACATCGGACCGAAGATCTGGCCTTCCACGCCCTGCATGGTGAACAGCGGCAGGAATGCTGCGATCGTAATCATCACAGCGAAGAAAATCGGGCGGTCAACCTCGACCGCCGCTGACAAGATGCGGCGCAATTTCTCCGACAGCCGCGTCTCGGGATCGGAGACGTCGCGCCGCACCGCGTGCGCGAGATGGCGAAAGATGTTCTCCACCATGATGACCGTGGCATCGACAATGATGCCGAGGTCGATCGCGCCGATCGACAGCAGATTGGCGGACTCACCGCGCAAGACCGTAATAATGACGGCAAGGAACAACGCCGCCGGAATAGTCGCCGATACAATCAGCGCGGAGCGCAGATCGCCCAGGAACATCCATTGAATGATAAAAATCAGCACCACGCCGAACAGCATGTTGTTAAGGACCGTGCGCACGGTCACCGCGACAAGGTCGCCGCGGTCGTAGAAGGGCTCGATACGCACACCGCGCGGCAACGTGCCGTCGGTATTCATTCGTGCCACCGCCTCTCGTACGCGCTTCACCACGTCCATCGTGCGCTCGAACTTCTGCATCAGGACGATGCCTGTCACGATGTCAGTCGTGCCGTCGCGCCCGGCGATGCCGAGCCGCGGCGTGAAGCCGATCTGTATTTTGGCCACATCAGAGACCAGCACCGGAACGCTGCCCTGCTGGGTCAGCACGATATTGCCGATATCTTCCAGCGTTCTCACAATGCCGACGCCGCGGACATTCACCGCCTGTTCGCCCATCGCGATCGTCCGGCCGCCGACATTGGCGTTGTTGGTGGCGATCGCGTTGATTATCTGCGGTATCGAAACTCCGAAGGCCCGCATGCGAGTGAGGTCGATCTCGGCCTGAAACTCCTTAGTCTTGCCGCCGAGCACCAGCACGTCGGAAACTCCCGGTACCATGCGCAGCCTTCGTTCCACCACCCAGTCCTGCAGCGTCTTGAGCTGCATCACGTCCATCTCGGGCGGCCCTTTGAGCTCATAGCGGAAGATCTCGCTGATCGTGCCGGCTGGCGAGATCACCGGCTGCACGCCCTGCGGTAGGTCGGCCTCCCGCAAGCGATTTATTGTCTGCTGGCGTACGAAGTGGTAGTCCCGGCCGTATTCAAACTGCAGCCGAATGAAACTGAGCGCGTAGACGGTGTTGGAGCGGATGTATCTGAGCCCGGGGGTACTGGCGATCGCGATCTCGATCGGAATCGTGACGTAACGTTCCATCTCCTCGGGCGACTGCCCTGGCCGCTGCGCGATGATCTCGACGATCGGAGGCGCGGGATCGGGATAGGCCTCGATGTTGAGTGCGGTGAAGGCTACAAGGCCCAGGCCGAGAAAAGCCGCGAACGCGATCAGCACGAGCGCGCGCCGCAACAGGCAGAAGGCAATCAGACCACGCAGCATAGTGCTTCGATCTGCCCACCGATTGATTCGCCGCAAATTGGTCAGCGCCATTGCGTAGAAGGCAATCCGGCCGTTCGTCGCATGGGGGATGATCCGGAAGAAACATGCCGGGGCCGACCACTGCGTAGGTGTCGGCAACAACAGCGCAGAAGCTCGCGGCCGTCGATCTCCCGTGCGCGATCAGCGGGCTCAGGGCATGGACAAGGCGTTGTTCGTGCTGGGGGTTGCGCGATGTCCGTGCATGGACAGACCCGCCACGCTGGTTCTCCTGTCGGTGTGGCGGGTCCTCGCTTGGAGTGACCGTCGTGCCAAAGCTCAAGCGGGCCGCTTTTGCTGCGATGCACGGCCCCTGAACCCGCTATACTTAGTCCGTGATCCTTGGCCTTGGGGTAAGCCCCATGAGGCGGCGGGAA
>VAZL01000143.1 GCA_005883445.1 Alphaproteobacteria bacterium
CAGGTTCAAGCATGTCACGATCCCGCCAAAGGCTGTTTGCTGGGTTGGGGACAGCGACGTCACACACGTGCTACTCAGCCAGGGCTGGGCAGAGCTTGCGGACGAGGTGACAGAGGCGAGCTACGTCGAAGCCCTCGCATCTGCCCAGAGCAAGAAGGCAGGTATCTGGGGAGACGGCCCGCCGTGAACCGTTGCTGGAGGGAGGAGTTTCGCACGCAGTGCGCGCGTGACGCGGCACGATGGCAACGCCATCGTGGCGGGCATCCATGAATAGCGCGAGGTGAAGCGCTCTGCTAAAGCGTCGCGGGCTGGCACGCCGCGAGAATCGACCGCGAGCGCTCCAAGACGGTACTTATCCCCATCTGGGCTCCGACTGATAATTACAGAAATCCTCGCCCACGGCGTTATCGGCCGTTCAAGCCGTGAGCTGCGAATGCGGCGGGCGCATCTCGGACGTCGTGGTTTTTTCTCCCCAAGCCAGCCCGATTAAACGGCTCACCAGATGGTCGATGTTTTCCACACCAAAATGCAACCGACTTCCTTGATTGCGAGCAGATCTCGCTAATCGCAGCGGTACCATGAGATTGATTCGAAATCGGGGATAGGACGGATGGCTGCTGGGCTTTGGGAAGTTGGGCTTTGGCAGGAAGGTGGCCAAGCTGCGTATTCACAGGGGCAGTTCCGCAGTATCTTTTCAGTTAAGCTATTCGTCGAGCTTAGTCGCCCCCGACCTGACTTTATCGACATTCTGGCACCGACAGACGCCAGCAGCGCTGATGTCGATTGGATTAAGGCCGAGCTATCGCGAGCCGACCGACCCCAGGAGTTTTAAAATCGCTAACACAAGCTCGAGAGCAACCCGCGGGTAAGGCGTGTTCAAGTGTTACAGATATTTTAGTCTAGTGTGGAAAAGGCCCGCTTCGCTGCAGCGCCGGCCTTCCTCTCCATAGTCTCGGGCATCAGCAGGGCAGTCAGCACGAGTCCTGCAGCGCCGATGCAGGCAAGGCCAAGGAACGCGACGCTGCTGCCGAGCCGGTCGCTCATCCATCCGGCCAGCGTCGTACTCAGCGAAGCTCCGATTCCAATTCCGCTGCCCACGATCCCCTGCGCCAGATTGAAGCGGCCGGTACCGCGCGTGATGTCGGCAATGGTGAGCGGAACCAGCACGCCGAACACCGCGGCACAGATGCCGTCGAGCAGCTGCACCGCCACCAGCATGCCAGGGTCGGTCACGACTATGAACAGCAGGCCGCGAATGGGTAATGCGGCGAAACCGATAAGCAGGATCGGCCGGCGTCCCCATCGCTGCGCCCAACGGCCGACCGAGGGGGAGAAGGCCGCCACCACGAGCTGCGGCACCACGATACAGGCCGCCACCAATGTTGTCGCCCATGCGCTCAAGCGCATGGTGATGATGCCGGCCATCAGCGGGAGCATGGCCGCATTCGCGAGCTGGAAGACGGTCACACACGCCGCGAAGATCAGGAGCGGCCGATTGGTCAAGAGGGTGGCAATGGCCGCCGTTTCATTCTGCCCTTGCGCCAACCCGCCGTGGGCGCGAATGGGATCGATCTCGTCCGACCGGATTTGAGCGAGCGCGATCAGCGTGGGAATGATCAAGGCGGCGGTAACCAGGAACACCGCCTGGTTTGACCAGAAATACCCGACCGCGCCCATGCCCGCTGCCGCGAGACCATTGCCGATCGAGGCGAAGCGGGCGTTGCGGCCGAAGCGTTCCCCGCTGGCGGCATGACCGACGAGCCCGAGGCTGATCGCGGCAATCGCCGGGTTCACCACGCTGCTGCCGGCGGCGTGCAGGATTTGCGCCCCGAGAATGGACGGAAAGATCGGCCATAGTGCGATCACCAGCGCGCTTGCGCTGATCGCGATCATCGCCAGCGCGGCAACGCCACGTTCCGACCGCGCGGCATCGACGATGGCCCCGCCGGGCATTTGCAACGCCAGCGCGGCAAGGCCGCGGGCGGTGAGAACGAGACCAATGTCGACCTGTGTCCATCCATGCGCCGTGAGATAGACGGAGATGAACGGCCCAAATCCGGTCTGCACGTCTGCGACGCAAAACGCGAACCCATCGAGGCCGCGCCGGCTGCGGCGCGAGGCGGCAATCGGTGGCTCAGGGGGCAGCGTGCGCTTCGAGGCAGGCGAGGGTTTGTCGCCGTCGGTTCGGCGTCGCTTGGGGTGGGCGGTATCGCCGGGTGTCGGTGCGCTGGACAGGATTACCTCTCCGGTGCTGCAACCTCGCCCGAGGGCATGCGCTCGGCGCCCACTGCGCCGACCACCACCACTGGTTCGCCTCGCTTATATTCCGGCGCCAATCGCACCTGGTTGCGGGTGAGTTCCAGGGTGATCGATCCGGGCTTTCCTGCCGGGGCGAAATTCAGCGCGTGCCAATCGACGGCGATCTTGCGCGTGCCAATGCCGAGAAACCCCCCGAAGTCGATGATGGCGGCATGAACCTGGCCGTCGCGACTCACGATGATGTCCACGATCCGTCCCATGTCCTCACCGGCGCTGCTGCGAACGCTCTTGCCGAGGATGGTGGAGACCTCCTGGTCGTCGAGCACCATCGCCGGAGTGCCGGGAGAAGGATTGGGCGGGGCGCCGGCCGGTGGCGCGGGCGCCGTCGATGGCGGGCTCTCCGCCCCAGGTTGCGCCGTCGGCGGCGGCGGCTCCGGCGCTTGCGCGAGCTGCCTCGGTTGAGCCGATCGCCTTGCTTGCTCGGCCAGACCAGAACCGTCGCTATGGACATCGGCTGCCGCGACCAGCGTGATCGCGACGACAGCGGTAAATGTGGGACCGATACGCATCACTGCTCCCCCATGCATCCCAGCCCGCAGCGTCAACGGCGAATTACGGCGCCGTCCAGGCAGCCGTGAGTGATTTTCCAAAAAATGCAGGTCGTTGTCCAAAAAAATATAGGTCAAACCATACCGCAGCTTTGCCATATTTCTCCAGCAAGAGAGCAACGGGCAGCCGGATGCTGCAAGAACGCGGCAATCCAGGTGCATGAAAAGCAGCTTATGAAAAGAAAAGATACGTCCGGTGCCACAGAAAGCTGGGATTAGGGGTTCCGCGCCCCAATTTGTGGAACGGCGTGAGGCGAAATATTCGCCAAGAGGATTTGTGAGGTGGTCAATAGTGTCTTTTGTTCGTTCTCGCGCTGAAAGCGCTGACAAGATGAACCGCAAATTTATTCGCGCCGAATGACGCCGATAGGAACTCCAGAACTTGTTTTGCTGCTCGTGGCGCTCGCCGGGATGACTGCCGCCGCGACGTGGGGCGTGATTGAGCTAAAAAAGCCACGAAGATGAATCTGCTTAATGTTCTTCCGCGAGCACGCGCTGCCCCGTCTCCAGCCAGACCGCTCGCAGAATCCTTTCCGCCCCGGCGCTGACGTACGGCGGAAACCCGCTCAGCGCTTTACAGCGCGGCGGCTGTCGCCCATTCGCCACACCCATTGCCGGCCTTCTCGCCGGACCCGCTTCGCGCCGATCGAGCGCAGCGCACGAGCAAGCTCCCCGATCGGTAGCACGCAGGCCGTC
>VAZL01000144.1 GCA_005883445.1 Alphaproteobacteria bacterium
GCGATGAGCTGCTCAACGGCGAGATTTTCTACACTTTGCGCGAGGCCCAGATCGTCATCGAGAGCTGGCGACGTCACTACAAGCGCGCATCACAACACCCATCTGTCTATGTCATTGAAGAGAACAGGCTTTGCTGATCGGGATGCGATCCCGCGGGGTGCCTTGGGTTCTGGCGTGCGCGTTCGGTGATGGCACGCGCCGGCGCTGTGGAGAGAACGGCACGGCTGAAGATCCAGGGACCGTCCGGCAAAGGGTGGAGTGCCTCGATCTCACCAGCTTCCGCCGCAACCCTGAGTGTTTTAGGCGCCACCTGAAGAAGCCGCGCGGCATTGTTGAGGTTAAGCCACGGTTCGATTCCGTCGTCAGCCGGCTTATAGACGGCGATGCCGTGATAGGAGCGCAGCGAGGTGACACGCTCGCGCGTCCAGCGATTGCCATAGCCGGTCACCAGCCCGTTCCTGTTCAGGATGCCGGCGATGAGATCGTCGTTGGCGATCAGCACCAGTTGGCGTACGGCGGCAATCACATCGGCCGAGGTGCTGGTGCGTTGCCCGCGCCGCCGCCTGGGCAGGCGTATCTCAGTGTGGACCCCGCCAACCCAATGGATGAGCAGAACGATCTCGGCTGCATCGGTGTCGATATCGGCAATCACCTCATGGATCACGGTGCGGACGATGCGCTTCTTCAGCCGTGCATCGGTCGTGGGGGTGGTCCAAACGCTCTTGAGATCGGCTGCGAGCGTGGCGAACGATGCCGGATCGACGGTGGACGGGACCGTGGCGGCGTCATGGGCGGCGATCTTGGCTTCGACCTCCGCCACGCGGGCGAGCGCCTTGTTCCATCGCGCCTCCAGTTCGCCGGTCACCAATCGGTTGGCCGGGTCGGCAGCGTCGTATTGCCGGAAGGCCCGATCGGCTGCATAGCGCGCCGCTTCGAGATCACGCCGGAGCGCCTCACGCACTTGGTCGCGTCGTTGGCTCGCCTCCTTCTCGGCAGCAACGGCCGCCGCAATAGCGCCTGGGCCAACGATCGTGAGAAGGGCACCCTCAATGGCGTCATCCACCCGCAGCCCGCCAAACGCGATGCAACGCGGCTCGCCATTGTCCATCCAGCCGCGGGTGCAGCTGTAGCGCGGGATGTGATGCTTCGCTCCCGAGTAGCGGAGGGTCAATTTACGCCCGCATCGGCGACAGCGGAGCAGGCCCGCCAACAAAGCGTCGCCGTGCTTGGGCGCACCATGGTGACGGCTGGTGGGTACGTTGCTGCTGACCATCTTGCGGATCGCTTCGGCCTTGTCCCAGCTGACATAACCCTCATGGGCGTTCGGCATCAGCGCCAGCCAGTCGCTGCGTGCTTTGCGGCGGATCTTCACCTTGACGCCGGTCCCATCGTAGCCCGCCGCGACGGCCGTCTTACCATAGGCATAGGTGCCGCCGTAGATGGGGTTCTCGATCATTCGGTGGATGGTGGCGTAGTTTGGGCGCCGCCAAGCCGTCTCGCCGTCCTTGCCCTTCACCGGCAAATCCAGGTTATGCTCGAGAAACCAGAGCAGAGCCTGTCGTGCGCTGCCGAGCTCCAGGACTTTGTCGAAGACCAAGCTGATGGCCTCCTGCACGCGGCGGTCCGGGTCCTTCTCGTAGCGATCGCCCGCCTTGACGAAGCCCACAGGCGCGCCGACGACGAGTTCGCCGCGGCGGGCCTTCTCGTAACGGGCGGCGAGCGAACGCTGCCGCAACAGGTCAAGCTCATACTCGTTGAGACTTCCTTTGAGGCCGAGCAGAAGCCGATCGTTGCCATGACGAGGCGCATAGACCGTTTCCTGATCGACCAGCACGGTATCGACCACGCGGCACATCTCGATCAATTGCTGCCAGTCCCGGCTGTTGCGGGCGAACCGCGAGACCTCGCGCGCGGCAACGGCGCCAACTTTGCCGAGGCAGACTTGCGCCACCATCCGCTCAAAACCGGCGCGCTGGACGCCGCCTGCAGCGGAACGGCCAAGATCATCATCGATCACCTCGATCTCGGACCAGCCAAGTGTAGTCAGGCGATCGCGCATGGCGTATTGCAGCGCGCTGCTCTCCCGGTTGTGCAGAACCTGATGAGCCGACGACTGGCGAACGTAGAGGATCGCTTTGCGCTCCAAATGCTGGGGGCAGATCTTGTCAGAGATCATGACCGTCCCTCGTCGAACCCATCCGGCGCTTGCCGGCATGGTCCAGGATCAGCCTCGTTATCAGGGTGGTTAGCGCCGCCTGCGTCTCCATGGGGAGTCCGAACCAGGCCGGCATGCCGCCGATGGTCGGCGCGTTCTCTGCGAACAGGTCGATTTGCTGCGGCACGCGGCGGCGTGCCGATCTCTGTCTGCTCTGGCGTAGCATGGATCTCTCCCTGATTCTGGTCGCCAGAGAGAGGTGATAGGCCCGAATCGGCGGCATCCGATGCTGTAGAACGTTTGTTCCGTACGTCCCGCAAGAGCGCCCCGACCATTACGAGCGCCGACAAGTCGGTGTGGGGCTCGACCGCCAGACGCACCTTGGCGCAGGCCGACCGATCAAACATCCACGCTGGAATCTCCAGCCAACGGTTCGCGTCGGATGCAGTCAGGTCGCAGCGAAAGACAACACCGCCCGCCCTCTCAATTGCCTCATGAATGCCGATCCGCAGGCCGGACCATGGATGCCACGGATACAGCAGCTCCCGAAACTCGGTATTGTGGGCGTTCTCAAGCCTTGTTGTACAACACGATCAGGCCCCACGCCTCAATCG
>VAZL01000145.1 GCA_005883445.1 Alphaproteobacteria bacterium
GGGGTGACAGTTCGGGCGCGTGATCGGCGTCCCGGTCGCGGCGCGCACATGCGCGAAATAGAGATGCGAGCGGATGTGGCGGCACAGGTAGCGCAAATTCTCGTCGGACCACGCCGGGCGGACCTCGCGATAGAGTCCGGGTTCGGCGTGCTCGCCGTACCAGCCCATGCCGAAGCCGTCACCGTTGGTGGCGGCGGTCGATTCCAGCGCCCGCTGACTCTGCGCCACCAGCGAGTGCGCGGGGGCGGTCACGTACTGTTCCAGCGGGATCGTTTCGCCGCGATAGGCAATCCAGCGGCACATCGTATGTTCTCTCGGCCTCTTCCGAAGCAACGCCATCTAGCATTGCCGGCGGATGCGGCAAAGCGATGGCGGCTCACCTTGATATGGACCTCCCGGGCACGCCATGCCATAGGCTGCCGGCCGAAATGGGGGCCAAACCGGCATCTAGGATGCTTGCAATGTCGGCCATGACGGGGAGCGGGCGCCGCGGCCTTACGCGCATCGAGCGGCTCTTCGCTGTGCTCGCCGACCCCGCCCGGGGCGAGCGCACGGTGGTGGCCGTTCTGCTCGGCTATGTCGCGCTATGGACGCTTTACGGCGTCATCGCCAAGGGCAGCCAGGACATCCACGCCGACATGTCCGAGCAGTTCGCGCTGGGGCGCGAGCTGGCGCTCGGCTATCCCAAGCATCCGCCGCTCGCGATGGCGGTGGTGCGCGCGTGGTTTGCCGTTTTTCCCACCGCCGACTGGGCCTACTACCTGCTCGCGATGGTTAATGTCGGCCTCGCGCTGTGGATCGCCTGGCGGCTCTGCGCGCGGTTTCTCGACGGCGAAAAGCGCGTGCTGGGGCTCGCACTGCTCACGCTGGTGCCGTTCTTCAATTTCCACGGACTCAAGTTCAACGTGAACACGGTGCTGCTGCCGCTGTGGGCGGCGACGACGCTGTGGTTTCTGCGCTCGTTCGAGACGCGGCGCGTGCTCGACGCGGCGCTCGCCGGGCTCGGCGCGGCGGCGGCGATGTACGGCAAGTACTGGTCGATCTTCCTGCTGCTCGGGCTCGGCATTGCGGCGCTCGTCGACCGCCGGCGCGCCGCCTATTTCGGCTCGCCGGCGCCCTGGGTGACGATCGCGGTGGGGGCGCTGGCGCTCGCTCCGCATGTCGCCTGGCTCATCGCCAACGATTTCGCGCCGTTCTCCTACGCCATCGTCTTGCATGGTGCCGGCTCGTTCGCCTCCACCATGGGCGCCGCGCTCGGCTATCTCGCCGGCAGCGTCGCCTATGTCGCGGTCCCGCTTGTGATCGTGGCGGTCGTGGCGCGGCCGAGCCGCGCGGCCGTCAAGGACATGGCATGGCCGTCCTCGCCCGCGCGCCGGCTGGCGGCGACCGCGTTCTGGACGGTGCTGCTGATGCCAGCCTTGATCGCGCCCCTGACCGGGCTGCGCTTGGTGTCGCTCTGGTCGATGTCGGCCTTCGCGTTGTTGCCGGTGATGCTGTTGTCCTCGCCGCTCGTCGCGATCGCCCGCCGCGACGCCGTCGGCGTCCTCGCGCTCGCGGTTGCATTCCCGTTCGTCATGGTGGCGATCGCCCCGGCGATCGCGTTCGCCATCCACAGCGCGGGCCCGGCGCCGGCCACCGCCCACGGCTCGCTGCTCGCCCAGCCCATCGAGCAGCTGTGGCGTGAGACGACCGACCGGCCGTTGCGAGTTTTCAGCGGCTTTGACGAACTCACCGATGGCGCCAGCTTCTACATGCCCAGCCATCCGCGTGCGGTCCACGTGCTCGATGGCACCGCTTCCGCCGCGATGGAAGAACGCATCGCTCGCGACGGCATCGCGCTGCTCTGTCCCGCGCGATCATCCGTCGCCGCCGCGGACTGGTGCGCGAAGGCGGCGCTCGCGCGCGCGCGTTGCTCCCCTCCCGGCAAGCAGATCGAGGTCGAGGTTTCCCGCCGTTATCTCGGCGTGGAAGGCAAGCCCGCGCGCTATCTGCTCGTCGCCATTCCGCCGCGGCAGCCGCAAGCATCGCCGTCCGCGCGGGAGCCGCTCGCCCACTGCATCGCGCGCCATCTCACGGCGGCAGAGTGACGGCGGCCTTGATCAGCGCGACGGCGTTTTGCAGCGGCGATTGCCGGCTGGCCATGGAGCGCTCGAATTCGGCGCTGGCGCGGTCGAACCGCGCGAGCTCGTCGCGCTTTTGCGCCTCGTCGAGGAAGGAGTAGATCAACGCATTGCGGGCGATCGCCTTCAGCGCCCGATACTCGAGGCCATAATCGCGCGCCGCGCGCAGGTATTCGTTGGTGAGGTCGATGCGAGATATCCCGGCATCGTCCGATGACAGCACGACCGACACGCCGGCCGCGAGATAGGTGGGCAGCGGATGGTCCTTGAGGTGACGCCGCAGCCCGGTTGCGCGTTGCGCGTATCGCACGCGAGCGCGGTCGTTATCTTGCCGGTCGAGGCCGTCACGCCGTTGCGTGTTGCC
>VAZL01000146.1 GCA_005883445.1 Alphaproteobacteria bacterium
TGCGCGGCTCAAAGGAGGCCTTGCCGTCGAGGTTGAGATCGCGCTCAGCGACGAAACAGAGTTCGCCCGGCAAGGCACTCTTGATTTCGTGGACAATGCGCTCAACCGGTCGAGCGGTACAAACCACGCCCGAGCCACCGCTCCGAATCCGGACCCTTTGTTGACTCCGGGCGTGTTCGCCCGGGTCCGGCTGGTCGTCGGCGCTCCGGTGCCGGCCCTCCTCGTGCCGGACACGGCCGTGCTCCCGGACCAGTCGCAACACCTCGTCATGACGGTCGCGCCGGACGGCACGGTTGTGCCCAAGCAAGTCGAGATCGGCGATCTTCGCGGCGGCCTGCGGGTGATCCGGTCCGGCCTGACGCCGAATGATCAGGTAATCATCGAGGGCATTCCGCACGCGGCACCGGGGGCAAAAGTCGCGCCACAGGTTGGCACGATCCATTACGCCGCGGCGGGAGACCAAGGCTAGGTCCGAGTCCGCGACATGCGCCTGACCCATTTCTTCATCGATCGCCCTCGCTTCGCCACCGTGCTCAGCGTCTTTGTGACGTCGCTTGGTCTGGGCGCGCTCGCGATTCTTCCGATCGCCCAATATCCAGAAATCGTCCCGCCGACGGTGAAGGTCACGACATCCTATCCCGGCGCATCCGCTGAGACCGTCGCCCGCACCGTCGCAACGCCGCTCGAACAGGAGATCAACGGCGTCGAGAATATGCTCTACATGAACAGCCAATCGACCGGGGATGGCAATCTCACCATAACCGTCACGTTCGCGATCGGCACCGACCTCAACATCGCGCAAATGCTGACGCAAAACCGGGTACAGGACGTACTAACGCGCCTGCCAGAGGACGTCCAGCGCCTGGGCGTGCAGGTCCGCAAGGCGATACCCAGCATCCTATTGGCCATTCACCTCTACTCGCCGGACGAGTCGCGCGACACGCTCTACCTGTCGAACTACGCGACCCTGCACATCAAGGACGTGTTGGCGCGCCTGCCGGGCGTCGGCGACGTGCAATTCCAGGGCGGTCGCGAATATGCGATGCGCATCTGGCTCGACCCGGACAAGGCGGCGGCCTACGATCTCACCGCCAGCGACGTGCTCGCGGCACTGCGCGCGCAAAATCTTCAGGTCTCGGCCGGTATCTTGAACCAGCCGCCGACCCCGAGTGACGAAGCTTATCAGATCAACGTCGAAGCGCTCGGCCGGCTGTCCACGCCCGAGCAGTTCGCCAACATCATCGTCAAATCCGACAACCGAGGACGCGTGACCCGCGTCCGCGACATCGGTCGGGTCGAGATCGGCGCCGCGGATTACGGCAGCACGGCCTACATGGATCGCAGCAATGCGACGGCCCTGGTCATCTATGCAGAGCCCGGCGCCAACTCGCTCACTGTCGATCGTGAAGTCGTGTCGGCCATGCAGGAGCTGAAGAAGGACTTTCCGCCCGGCGTCGACTCCGTCATCATCTACGATCCGACGACCTTCATCACGAAGTCGATCCACGAGGTCATCGTAACGATTTTCGTGGCAATCCTTCTGGTGGTGGGCGTCGTATTCCTCTTCCTGCAGAGCTGGCGAGCGACGATCATCCCGGTCATTGCGATTCCGGTCTCCCTCGTCGGGACGTTCACGATCCTTGTGGCCTTCGGCGTATCGCTCAACAACCTGTCCCTGTTCGGCCTCGTGCTCGCGGTCGGCATCGTCGTCGACGACGCGATCGTCGTCGTTGAAAACGTCGAGCGCAACATGCGCGACGGCATGTCGCCCTTGGAGGCAGCCCATCGGACGATGGACGAAGTCGGCGGGGCGCTGATCTCGATCGCCCTCACGCTGTGCGCCGTCTTCGTGCCTTCCGCCTTCATCTCCGGCATCTCCGGGCTGTTCTTCCGTCAGTTCGCGGTGACGATCTCGGCCTCGACAGTGATCTCCTGCTTCGTCTCGCTGACGCTCAGCCCCGCCCTCTGCGCCGTGCTCTTCAAGGCGCATTACGAGCACGATCTCTCACGCGCCGGCTTGGCACGACGGCTGCTATACCGGACTTTCAATCGCTTCAATCGAGGCTTCGACCGGCTCTCTTCCGGCTACGGAAACTTGACGCGTCGACTGGTGCGCGGAGCCATCATCGTGCTCGTGATCTATGCGGGGCTGATCGGCGCGGCCGCGGTCGAGTTCTCAAAGACGCCGACCGGCTTCATCCCCGAGCAGGACCAGGGCTACCTCATCAACGTCGTTCAGCTTCCGGCCGGTTCGGCCTTGGACCGGACCGAGAAGCTCGTCCGGCGCGGCGTCGACATCATTCTGGGGACGAAGGGCGTCGAGCATGTGGCGCCCTTCGCCGGCCTCGATGCGACGACCTTCACGGTCGCGTCGAATGCAGCAACGATCTTCTCCGGCTTGCCGTCACTTTACAATCACGAGCTTCGGGGCGTGACCGCGAACACGGTGATAGCCGACCTGCGTAAGCGCCTGTCGGTCATCAAGGACGCCAATGTCCTGACTATTCCGCCGCCGCCGGTGCAGGGCCTCGGCAGCGCGGGCGGCTTCAAGATGATGCTGGAAGACCGTGCCGGGCTCGGCTCCGAAGCGCTGTTCGAGGCCGCACGCGCGCTCGTGGCCGCGGCCAACAAGGATCCGACCTTCGCCAGCGTGTTCACACTATTCAACGCGGGCTCTCCTTCGCTCTACGCCGATATAGACCGGTTGAAAGCGGAGAAAGTGGGCCTCACGCCGACCGACGTATTTTCGACGCTGCAGGTGTATCTCGGCTCACAATACGTGAACGACTTCAACTATCTTGGCCGCACCTATCAGGTACGCGTCCAGGGAGATGAAAGATTCAGGCGTACCCCGCAGGACATTACCCGCCTGAAGGCCCGCAACGCATCCGGTGAAATGGTGCCGATTGGGACAGTGGCGCAGCTCAAGAGCAAAACGATCCCATACCGCGTGCCGCGCTACAATCTTTTTCCTGCCGCCGAGGTGCAGGGGGTAGCGGCGCCGGGTGTCGCCACTGGTACGGCATTGCATCGCATGGAGGAGCTTGCCCACCAAGTTCTTCCCAAGGGCATTGCTTTTGAGTGGACTGACCTCGCTTTCCAGCAACAGCAACGCGGCACTCCGACTCTTCTCGTCTTCGGCACAGCCGCTCTCTTCGTCTTCCTCGTCCTCGTCGCGCAATACGAAAGCTGGAAGCTTCCGTTGGCAATCGTCCTGATCGTGCCGATGTGCCTGCTCGCCTCGGTCACAGGCCTGCTCGCGCGGGGCATGCCCATCGACATCCTGGCGCAGATCGGCTTCGTCGTTCTCGTCGGCCTGGCCGCCAAGAACGCCATCCTGAT
>VAZL01000147.1 GCA_005883445.1 Alphaproteobacteria bacterium
CGCGCGGCCATCGTAGAAGGGGGACTGCACGTTTCGCTGCGTCGCGCTTTCGACGATCCGCAGGCGTGGGGCATGCTCATTGCGGACGTTGCCAGACATGCCGCGCGCATCTTCGCCAAGGAAACCAAATTGACCGAGGATGAGGCACTCGAGCGCATCCGCGCCATGTTCGATGCCGAGATGGACGCGCCGACCGATCCCGGCACCACCAGCGCGATCAGCTAGACGATCGAGAGTTTGTCATGCCGGTCAATATTCTGATGCCCGCGCTGTCGCCGACCATGGAGAAGGGCAACCTCGCGAAGTGGCTCAAGAAGGAAGGGGACAAGGTCAAGCCGGGTGACGTGATCGCCGAAATCGAGACCGACAAGGCGACGATGGAGTACGAGGCGATCGACGAGGGCACCCTCGCCAAGATCGTGGTGCCGGAGGGCACGCAGGACGTGCCGGTCAAGGCGGTCATCGCAGTGCTGGCAGAGGAGGGGGAGGACGTTAAGGCGGCCGCCGCCGGTGCGGGAACCGGCGCGCCGGCGGCGAAAGCGGCGCCGCCGGCAAAACCGGCAAGCGCCCCGCCCCCGCCGCCAAAGGAAGAGGGGGTTTCAGCACGGCCCTCCCCATCGATGCGCTCCGCGCCCGCGGTAAGCGAGGCGGCCCCGGTGCGGGTTGCGCCGCAAGCCTCGGCGCCTCCCGTTTCCCAGCCGGGGGAAGGCGAGGCGCGGGTCGCGCGCACGAACCGCGTGTTTTCGTCTCCGCTGGCGCGTCGGCTGGCGAAAGAGGCCGGCATTGATCTCGCCCGTGTCCAGGGCTCCGGGCCGCACGGCCGCGTCATCGCGCGCGACGTGGAAGCGGCCAAGTCGGGCCGCGGACCTGCGGCTCCCGCCGCGGCGTCCCCTGTCGGCGCGGTCGCGCTCACCGTGCAAGCGCCGGCTGACGAGAAAATCCGTGCGCTATTCGAGCCCGGCTCGTACGATGCCGTCGCGCACGACAATATCCGCAAGGTGATCGCGCGGCGTCTTGTCGAAGCGAAGCTCACCATCCCGCATTTCTATCTCACGCTCGAGTGCAACATCGGCAAGCTCGTCGCGGCGCGCGAAGAGATCAACGCCGCCGCGCCGAAGGACAAGGATGGCAAGCCCGCCTACAAGATTTCGGTCAACGATTTCGTCATCAAAGCGCTTGCGCTCGCGCTCCAGCGCGTTCCGGACGCCAATGTGACCTGGACCGAAGGCGCCATGCTCAGGCACAAGCATTCCGACATCGGCGTTGCGGTTTCGATACCGGGTGGGCTGATTACGCCGGTGGTGCGCCAGGCGGAGCAAAAATCGCTTTCCGTCATCTCCAACGAGATGAAGGATTTCGCCGCGCGTGCGCGTGCCCGCAAGCTGGCACCGCACGAATACCAGGGCGGGACCAGCGCCGTGTCTAACCTCGGCATGTACGGGATCAAGGAATTCTACGCCATCATCAACCCGCCGCACGCCACCATTCTGTCGGTCGGCGCCGGAGAGGAGCGCGCGATCGTGCGGAACGGCAAGATCGAGGCGGCACATATGATGACCGTTGGACTCGCGACCGACCACCGCGCCGTCGACGGCGCGCTCGGTGCGGTGCTTCTGGGCGCGTTCAAGACACTGATCGAAAATCCGGTGATGATGGTAGTGTGAGTTTGGAAGCTTGGGTTCGCGCGTCTTGAAACCGCTGTTGTTCGAAGAGGTGGATGGCGACGGAACCAGCGTTTGCTCCAAATCTGCCCATGACGTGCCGTACGTCCGGTAACCCGAGATAAGGGCCGACAAGTCCGGCGCCTTTTGCAAGAGAAAGCGGCATGGCTGACACCTCCTTCGACATCATCATCATTGGTTCCGGACCCGGCGGCTATGTCACCGCGATCCGCGCCGCGCAGCTCGGTTTTTCGACCGCGATCATCGAGCGCGATTATCTCGGCGGCATCTGCCTCAACTGGGGCTGCATTCCCACCAAGGCGTTGCTGCGCTCGGCCGAGATCTTTCATTACATGCAGCATCCCAAAGACTACGGTCTCTCGGCCGAGAAAGTGACTTACGATCCCGCCGCCGTGGTCAAGCGCTCGCGCGCGGTATCGAAACGGCTCAACGACGGCGTCGGCTTTCTGATGCGCAAGAACAAGGTCACCGTGATCTGGGGCGACGCGACGATCGACGCGCCGGGCAAGGTTACCGTGAAGACCAGCGCGACCGAGGCACCGAAAGGTGCGCTCGGGGCCGGCGCCTATCAAGCCAAGCACATCATCATCGCCACCGGCGCGCGGCCACGCGTGTTGCCCGGCCTCGAACCCGACAAAAAGCTGATCTGGACCTATTTCGAGGCCATGGTGCCCGACCGTATGCCGAAATCGCTGCTGGTCGTCGGTTCGGGCGCGATCGGCATCGAGTTCGCCTCGTTCTACCGCACCTTCGGCGTCGAGGTGACCGTGGTCGAGATCCTGCCGCAAATTCTCCCCGCCGAGGATGCCGAGATTGCGGCATTCGCGCGCAAGCAATTCGAGAAGCAAGGCATCAAGATTCTGACCGGCGCGAGGGTGACAAAGCTCGACAAGAAGTCGGACAGCGCGACTGCGACCGTCGACGACGGCAAAGGCGGCACGCAGACGCTCACCGTGGAGCGCGTCATCTCCGCGGTCGGCGTCACCGGCAACATCGAGAATCTCGGCCTCGAAAAGCTTGGCGTGAAGACCGACCGCGGCGCTATCGTAGTCGATCCGCTCAATCGCACCAACGTGCCGGGCATCTACGCCATCGGCGACGTTTCCGGCCCGCCCTTGCTCGCGCACAAGGCCGAGCACGAGGGCGTCATCTGCGTCGAGGCGATCAAGGGCCTCAAGCCTCATCCCATGGACAAGCGCCTCATCCCGGGCTGCACCTATTGCTCGCCGCAAATCGCCTCGGTCGGCCTCACCGAGCAGGCGGCGAAGGAGAACAAGTTCGAAATCCGCGTGGGCCGCTTTCCATTCATAGGCAACGGCAAGGCGATCGCGCTGGGCGAAGACCAAGGCCTCGTCAAGGTGATCTTCGACAAGAAGACCGGGGCGCTGCTCGGCGCGCATATGGTGGGAGCGGAGGTGACCGAGCTGATCCAGGGCTATGTCGTGGCGATGAACCTCGAGACCACGGAGGAGGAGCTCATCCACACCGTCTTCCCACACCCGACGCTCTCCGAGATG
>VAZL01000148.1 GCA_005883445.1 Alphaproteobacteria bacterium
GGACTCGCTCCCAATATCGTCGAGCGTACGTTCGACATCGTCACCAACATTCGCGCGGCCGGCACGACCGTTCTCATGGTGGAGCAGAACGCGTCGGCCGCGCTCGACATGTGCGATCACGCCTATCTCCTGGAATCGGGTTCCGTGGCGATCGAGGGAAGCGGGCGCGAGTTGATCGACGATCCGCACGTGCGTGAGGCGTATCTCGCGGGGTGACGTCGCGAGATACCGGGCCAAACACTGCGTCTTGCCATTGACGCGCTGTCGGGAGAGGGCTCAACAAGTTCTAATATGCTTGCAGATATTTGGTGATGTCGACTTTCTCCGGCAGGGTGCCGACCGCGGTCGAGAAGTCGATGAATTTCTGGAACTCCGCCTTGTGCTTGTCGGTGAGCTCGCCCGCCATGAAGTAACGTACCATCGGGACGGTATCGACGACGTCTTCGGGGGTGAGCGTGTTCTTGGCGAGGTATTTGCGCGCCTCCTGCGGGTTTTGGTTGACGAAATCGATGCCCTTCTTCCACACGGCGGCGAAGCGCCGCGCGACGTCGGGGCGGCTCTTGATGAAGTCGCTGGTGACCGCGCAGCCGGCAGCGAACGCGTTGCCGTCCTCGTCGCCCAGGATGTACTTGGCGATGACGCCGGCTTCGAGCGTGCGAGCGACCCCGAGTTTGCGCATGGTCGACGCCTGCGGTTCGAGCGTGTAGCCGGCATCGAAGGCGCCGCTGGTCATGACGTTGACGTGCTGGCTCATGTCGAGCTGGTCGATCGTATAGTCGCCCTCGTTGAGGCCGACCTTGGCGAGGACAGCCTTGGCGGCGACGAGGTTGGCCGGTCCGGGCGCCGACATGATGCGCGCACCCTTGAGGTCCTTGAGCGTCGCGGCGGCGTAGCCCGTGCGCGCCACGAACTGCTCCATTTGATAGATTTTGCTCTGGCTGTGCACGCCGATATACATGGCGACGCCGGGCTTCTTGAGATTGGCGTTCATCGCCTCGATGGTCACGAGCACGATCGCCGCCTCGATCTGGTTGCTGATCATCGCCGCTATATTGGGCGGGCCGCCGATGAGCCGGATGGTCTCAGGTTCGATGTTCTGTTCCTTGAAGAAGCCGCGCTCGATCGCCACGAAATAGGGCAGCGAGGACGCGGTCGGGAACACGCCAACCTTCACCTTGTCCTGCGCGGCGGCCGGCTGGCCCAGCGCGGCAAGGACGGCGATGATCGTGCCGAGCGCCTTCAACCCGATTACCTGCATCGCATCACCTCCGTCATTCCATGACGCCCCGACATCTCGCCTGCACTTGCCGCAGCTGAGGCGGGCGGCTCGATCCATCGGGATGAGGCCGCGGCCAACACCACCAACTTCAGCGTCATCGGCTGCTCATGGCTTGGGGGCTTGGTGCAGGCTGGAAGCCCGGGCAGATTAATAGATAGTAATATTGCAGCAAGCGTGCCGTTAGGCATCCGGTGCCATGACTAAATCGCGGCAATGGCGACTGGTCGGGTCGGCGGTGGGGGGAGAGCGTCATTTTTGGCTGGACAAGCTCATCTTTGGGCTCGACCGCGTGCTGCGCCGCTGGCAGTCCGTCGTTGAATTTACCCACGACCCGGCTTGCATTTTGCGTATCAAAGTCGGGCGCTTGGACCGGGACTTCGTGCTTGCGGACGGCACTGCGGGTCATTCCGGCGAGCGCTTCATCGATCTGCATCTGTGGAACGAGCAAGTTCCGGCGATGCCGAAGCAGGGCGCATCGATTGCATGGGCGCGGCAGATGAGCTTCTGCTTCCAGCATTCGCTGCGGCAACTCGCGCGCTATCTCGCCTCGCGCTCCGATCTCGACGACATTTCCCTCGTGCGTTGCACCATGGAATTCGGTGGCCGCGAGCGTGATGACCAGATGGTGCGCCTGATCGGCCGCTACGGATTCGAGCTCGTGCCCTCCGCGACGACGGTGACGATGGGCGAACGCGCCCTCCGTTTCGGCGAAAACATCCACATCTCGCTGATGGTCTTGGCGCGCAACGCCGCGGCGCTCAGGCGAGACACGCTACGCCGGAGCCGGACCCGAGTCTTTATGTCTCGAAAGGTGCTCGAACAACGCTATGGAGGCGGCGCGGGCAGCGTCGATCTGCAGCATCGCCCGACCTGCCCGTCCTGACCGACGAACGCGCTGCTTGATAAGGCACCACGCGAATGCAGAGCTGCAGAATTTATTAACCTTGTCGGAAAAGAGACCTATCGAAGCCGCGCTTTCGCCAACGTCGCGGGCAAGCTTCCGCAAAATCTCGTGTTGGGGGCGACCAGGGAGAGGCCAATGCTTTTCCGCGTCGGTCGAACGTTTGCTGTCGTCTTTTGCGTGGGCGTTGCGGCGATTGAATTTGCCGCAGCAGCCGATCTTCCCTACCTGCAGGGTCCCGCGCCTGCGTACGTGCCGCCGAGCTGGGCCGGATTCTATCTGGGCGGCCAGGTCGGCTACGGCATGGATAGCGTCCGGTGGCGAAATTTGGGTGCGTCGGCGTTTTTTTCGCCGCCGAATTCGCTGACGCTCGACCGAGGAAGCGGAGTGATCGGCGGCGGCCAGCTCGGCTATAATTTTCAGTACAACCGGTTGGTGCTCGGAATCGAGGGATCGGTATCGGCCGCCGATTTCGACCGCAGCTTCGCCAGTCCGTATTTCCCGGCGACGGATGTGTGGTCCTCGCGGCTCACCTGGCTCACCACGGTGACCGGCCGCGTCGGCTACGGCTTCGACAACTGGCTGCCCTATGTCAAAGGCGGCTTCGCCGCCGGCAACGTCGAGACCAGCATTCAGACCAGCCCGTTCGGCGTCATCTCGCAAGGATCGGCGGTGCACTCAGGGTGGACGCTGGGCGGCGGCGTCGAGTTCAAAATCGCGCCCCAATTTTCGCTCGGCCTGGAATTCATGCACACCGATCTCGGCAGAAGCACCGATATCAACGGACCGCAGATCGTTCCGGGAGCGCCGGAGAGCTATGGGGTTGGACTGCGAAGCAACAGCATCATGGCTCGGTTCAACTACCTATTCGGCCGA
>VAZL01000149.1 GCA_005883445.1 Alphaproteobacteria bacterium
GGCTGACGTCGGGATAGGTCTTGATCACCGCGTTGACGTATCGCCCGTCCTTTTTTTCGACCTTGCGGAGGTAGATGTTGCCGACCACGTTGCCGAACTCGTCGAACCGCACCGGGCCGCGCAAGGTGTTCGGCACCTTCGCCTCCCTGAGCGCCTTCATGAACGTTTCTTTGTCCTCGGCCTTGCCGCCGATCGTCTTGAGCGCGTGGTCGAGCACCTCGCCGCAGAGATAGGTCTCGGCGGCATAGACGCCGGGATCGGTCTTGTAGTCGCGCCGGATCGACTCGACGAATTTCTTGTTGACCGGGAAGTCGAGCTCGGCCGAGTACCAGTTGCCGGTGATGGCGCCGAGCGCGTCGTCGCCCATCTGCTGCAGCAGCGACTCGTCGACCGGGGTGAAGCCGCCGAGGATTTGCACCTTGTTGCCGTATTCGCGCAGCTGCCGGATGAACTTGAAGCCGTTCGAGCCGGCATGCCCGGTATAGACCGCGTCGAGATCGGGCTTGAGCTGCGAGATGTAGGTGCCGTAGTCGGGCGCATTGAGCGGCGTCCACAGCTTCTGCACCACTTTGCCGCCGTTGTCCTCGAACACGCGCTGGAAACCGGCGACGTTTTCATGGCCGAAGGCGAAATCGTCGGCGATCACCGCGACGCGTTTGTATTTGAGCTCCTTGGCGGCGTACTCGCCGAGGGGATGGCTGGGCTGCGCCGAGGTGCAGCTCGGCCGCACGAACCACGGATTGGGCTTGCGCTGGGTCATATCTTCGGCGCCGGCGACCGAGAGGATCGGCGTGCGCGAGGAGCGGATGTAGTCGTCGATCGCCAAGGCTTCGAACGCGGCGAGCGGGCCGATGAGGACCGCGACGTTGAGGCGCTCGACCAGTTCCTGCGTCTTGGTGCGGGCCTGCGCCGCCGCAGGCACCTTGAGTACCTGCGTCGCCACGCCGGCAGCGAGCGCTCCCTTGATCACGGTACGACGATTGACGGTCATGCTGTTCCTCCCTGTTTTGTCAAACGACGACGCCCCGCTTGCCGCGGGTGCGCAATCGCGATCACGCATCACGGCTCGATGTTCTTTCCGCCCGGCCAGGTCTCGCGATTGTAGACCGGATGCTTGAGGAACTCGTCCGGGTCGTAGGTCCAGAACTGGCTGACGTTGGGATAGGCCTTGATCACGGTATTGACGAGCTTGCCGCCCTTCTTTTCGACCTTGCGGATGTAGACGTTGCCCACCACGTTGCCGTACTTGTCGAAGCTCACCGGGCCGCGGCAAGTTGGTATCTTGTCGCTCGCCCGCAACGCTGCCTCCAGCGCATTCTTGTCCTCGATCCTGCCGTCGACCTTCTTGAGCGCCGCCTCGAGCACGGCGCCGTTGGTATAGGTCGCGGCGGCGTAAAAGCCGGGATCGACCTTGTAGTCGCGGTTCATGCCTTCGACGAATGTCTTGTTGTCGGGATTGTCCAGTTGCGCCGAATACCAGCAGGTCGAGATGACGCCGATGGCATCGTCGCCCATCTGCTGCAGCAATGATTCGTCGATCGCGGTCATGCCGCCGAGGATCGGCGTCTTGCCGCCATACTCTTTGTACTGCTTGAAGAACTTGAAGCCGTTGGAGCCGGCAAAGCCGATGAAGAGGACGTCGACGTCCTGCTTGAGCTGCGCGATATAGGTGCCGTAATCGGGCGACACCAGCGGCGGCCAGAGCTTCTGCACCACCTTGCCGCCGGCGTCCTCGAAGGCGCGCTGGAAGCCGGCGTTGAGCTCGTAGCCGTAGGCGATGTCGTCGGCGATCATGGCGGCGCGCTTGTATTTGAGTTCCTTGGCGGCGTAGTCGCCCATGGGATAACTGCACTGCGCCGAGGACGAGGTCGCGCGCACGAACCAAGGATTGGCCTTGCGCTGGGTCATGTCCTCGGCCGCGGCGACCGAGAGCGTCGGGATCTGCTTCTCGCGGATGTAGTCGTCGATGGCGAGCGCCTCGGCGGTCGCCAGCGGGCCGATCAGACAGGCGATGTTCTCGCGTTCGAGGAATTCCTGCATCTTGGTGCGCGCCATGGCCGGCGCGCCGGCGGAATCGCCGGTGAAGAGCTGCACCGGCCGGCCGGCGAGCATGTTGTTGCGCTCCTTGAGATAGAGCGTGAGGCCCTGCTCCATCTGGATGCCGCCGGAGGCGAGCGGGCCGGTTTTCACGGTGAGGAAGCCGATCTTCATCGGTCCGCTTTGCGCGCGCAGGATCGCGGGCGCGGCAACGAGCGCGCTCGCGGCGAGCATGCCCTTCAAAACGGTGCGGCGACGGACAGTCATGGCTCCTCCCTTTGGCGTCGATTTGTGCGGATGGGTTTCCCCCATCGCTCATTTTCGATCGAGCTGGATATCATCCTTGCATATCGAAACCAATCTTGTCCCGCGAGTTGCGCCCCGTCGGCGGCGCGTCAGCGATTAATTTCTTGTAAGGATTGCGATGTCTCTTGCGGGATCAGCGGCCCCGTCGCTTCGCGGATGACGCCGTCAGATTCCCAAGTACCTGGATTTGATTTCGTCGTTGGCCCGAAGCTCTTCCGGACGCGCGGAATAGACCACTTGGCCCTTGCTCATCACGTGCACGTAATCGACCAGTTGGAGCGCGAGCGAGGCGTTCTGTTCGACCAGCAGAATCGAATGGCCTTCCTCCTTCAACCGCGCGATCGCTTGCCACAGCCCTTGGATGATGATGGGCGCGAGCCCCTCGGACGGCTCGTCCATGATCAGGCAATCCGGATTCGTCATCAGCCCGCGGCCGATGGCCAGCATTTGCTGCTCGCCGCCCGAGAGCGTTCTGGCGCGCTGGCTGCGTCTTTCGCGCAGGCGCGGGAACAGCGCATAGACCCGTTCCATGTTCCAGCCGCGACGGTCGACGCTGCGCTCGGCGACCATGAGGTTCTCCTCGACGCTGAGCGTGGGAAACACGCGCCGGCCTTGCGGCACGAGGCCCATCCCGCTGCGCACCGTCTCGAACGAAGAAACCTCGGTAATATCCGTCCCCTTGAACAGAACCTTTCCGCGGCGCGGACGATTGAACCCCACGATCGAGTTCACCAACGTGGTCTTGCCGACGCCATTGCGTCCGAGCAGCCCGAGGATCTGTCCTTCCTCGAGCTTCAAGGACAGGCCCTGGAGGACATAAGCGTCCCCGTAATAGGTGTGAATGTCCTGAACTTCCAAGATCGCCATGGGTCAGGCGGTCCCGAGATAGACTTGCTGCACCTTCTCGCTGCGGCGGATTTGCTCCGCCGCTCCCGCCTCCAATATCTCGCCGAAATGAAGGACGGAAATATGCTCGGCGACGTCGAATACGACGTCCATATCGTGCTCGATGAGGAGGATGGCGAGGTTGCGATCGAGGTGGGCGAGAAATCGTATCATCTCCGAGGACTCGCCCGACGAGAGGCCGGCGGCCGGTTCATCCAGGAGCAGGATCTTTGGGTCGCTGGCGAGGCCGAGGATGATTTCGAGCTGTCGCTGCTCGCCATGCGACAGGTAGCGAACCTCGGTGTCTTTGCGGTCGAGGAACCGGGCGCGTTCCAGGAGCCCGTGAGCCCTGTCGTAGAAATCGCGATAGGAGGAGAGGAACCGCCACATCACGAACTTCGACCGCCGTAGACCCTGGATCGCCAACAACACGTTGTCGAGAACGGTGAGCTTCGGGAACAGCGAACAGCACGACTTGTCCGGAGGTGGCCGGGAAAATTCCGGTGATCAAATTGAACAGGGTCGTCTTGCCGGCGCCGTTCGGTCCGATGATGGCCTTGCGGTCGCCGGGCGTGATCTTGAGCGTGACGTCGCGCACGGCGCGCAAGCCGCCGAAGCTCTTCGAGAGTGCCCGCAGTTCGAGAACGGGCTCGCGGCCGCTCGCGTGCGCCTGCGTATTCACCTCGATGTCCTTGCCGACCGCGAGTGAAGCGACCGGGGCTCCCGAGACGGAGCCCCGGCCAACGGCGGCGCTAGTTGCAGAATTTGCAGGGCGGGAAGTCGCGGCTGTAGACCGGCGTCTTGAGGAATTCCTCCTTGTTGAACTGCCCGAACTGGCTGACGTTCGGATAAGTCTTGATGACGGTGTTCCAAAGCTCCTCCTTGTCGTAGCCGAACATCTTCTTCTTCTCGACCTTCTTGATGTAGATGTTCTGCACCGGATTGCGCATCTCGTCGATGGTGACGGGACCGCGTAGCGTATCCAACTTCAGC
>VAZL01000150.1 GCA_005883445.1 Alphaproteobacteria bacterium
TACTACCTGCTCGCGCTGATTTCCGCCACCGGCCTGAGGGCGGGACCGTCATGGTCGGTGCGGCTCGCCGGAACCGCCAGCCGCGCTCGCCTGCTCGAATGGTTAATGCGACCCGGGCAAGCTTTCCCGGATCGCGCAACACTGTGACGACGATGAGGCGGGGCGCCCGGGCCCGCCGGGGCGCTTTCAGACTTCAAGCACGAGCTTGCCGATATGCGTGCTCGTTTCCATCAGCGCGTGCGCCGCCGACGCTTCGGCCAGCGGAAAGGTGCGGTAGATCGTCGGCTTGACCTTCCCGGCCGCAATCAGCGGCCAGACCTTGATCTCGAGGGCGCGCGCGATCGCCGCCTTGTCGGCAACCGCCCGCGCTCGCAACGTCGAGCCCGTGTGGGTCAGGCGCTTGAGCATGATGCGCCGGAAGTCGACGTCGGCGCGCGGCGAGCCCTGAAACGCGATCTGCACGATGCGGCCATCGACGGCGGCGGCCTCATAATTGCGCGCGATATAGTCGCCGCCGACCATGTCGAGAATGACGTCCGCGCCCTTGCCGCCGGTTGCCGCTTTGGTCGCCGCGACGAAGTCCTCGGTGCGATAGTCGATCGCGACATCGGCGCCGAGGTCGCGGCAGGCCGCGCATTTCTCCGCTGAGCCCGCGGTCGTGATCACCCGTGCGCCGAAGCATTTGGCGAGTTGGATCGCGGTCGTGCCGATGCCCGAGCTGCCCCCGTGCACCAGCAGCGTCTCCCCGGACTTGAGAGCGCCGCGCTCGAATGCGTTGTGCCAGACCGTGAAGAAAGTCTCCGGAATGGCGGCGGCCTCGACCATCGACAGGCCGGCGACTACCGGCAGCGCGTTCGTCTCGTGCACCGGGCAATATTCCGCATAGCCGCCGCCCGCCACCAAAGCCGTCACCGCATCACCGGGTGCAAAGCGCCCGGCACCGCCGCCGAGCGCGACGACGTTGCCGGCGATCTCGAGGCCCGGAATGTCAGAGGCGCCGGGCGGCGGGGGATAGAGTCCTTGGCGCTGCATGACGTCCGGCCGATTGACGCCGGCGGCCGCCACCTTCACCAGCACCTCGCCGTCGCCGGGCTGCGGCAGCGGACGCTGCTCAGGCACGAGCACATCGGGTTCGCCGGGCGCGCGGATCGCGATCGCGGTCATGTGGGCGGGTAACGCGGGCATGGCAAAAGTCCTTCGCTGACGCGGCGTATGGCGCTTCCTTAAGTCGGGGCGGGACATGTGACAATGGCGGCGCCGGCGGCTATTTTTCATCGGCTCTCGAGCGGAGGCGAGCGATGCCGGCAATGGACGATGACGATCGCCCGAAGAAGAAAGTCGTGCACGAGATCGGGCAGGATCTCGCGCTGCTCTCGATCAAGGAGCTTGCGGAACGCATCGCGGTTCTCAACGACGAGATCGCGCGGCTGCAGACGGCGATTGCCAGCAAGCAGGGCTCACGCAACGTGGCCGATCAGTTCTTCAAGAAGTAGGAAACGCCGATATGGGAAGTCCGAGCCGTGCCGTGCCCCGCGGCGGAGGGGTTGCGCTCGCGGCGCCCCGGCAGCGGTCGGATTTTTCCGGCGGGCGACAAATTACTTAAAATCTTAAGACCTTGTTAAGCTTTCACGACCATTACTAGGCGCGTCCATCTTCTGGACATTGAGTGGCTCCTGTCCACTCTGTTTGACGCCTCCCTGTTTAAACTTTGAGCCGCCGGCTACGGCGGCTCTTTTTTCGTCGCCTGTTCCATTTTAGGACGGCGAAAATGCCTTTTCGCGGTCCGTTCTCGGCCCTGGGACCGCGTTGCCGGCCGGCAACTATGTGCAACGCTTTGTTCGGCGGGTGCTGGACAGCCGTCGGCGGCTGCGCAATGGTTCCAGTCTCGCCAGGGGCTGGCGCAAAAGCAAAAACGTGTATGTAGCGTGAGGCGTGGACGATGTCCGAGAAGTCGGTCAACGCGGCCGTGTCTTTCGGCGAGAGGCTGGCGGGCTCACAAGCCTTCGCCGACCTGTTCCGTGACGGGATGGCGCTGGTGGAACAGACCGCGGCCTATCTCGATGGCCCCGGCCGGCAAGAATCAAAGAAGCTCGGCCGCAACGCCGCGCTCGCTTACGCCACCGAAAGCATGCGGCTCACCACCCGGCTGATGCAGCTCGCGTCCTGGCTTCTGCTCCACCGCGCGGTCAAGGAGGGCGAAATGTCGCTCGCCCAGGCCAACAAGGAGAAGGCCAAGGTCAAGCTCGCAAGCGGCGATTACAGCGACGAGCAGAATGTCAGGCTTTTGCCGGAACGCTTGCGCAAACTGATCGAGCGCTCCAAGGCGCTGCAAAGCGCGGTGCGCCGGCTCGATGCCACCATGCACGCACCCCCCGCACGCGTCGATCGCGGCAATCCGGTCGAGCGCCAGATCGGCCTGCTCAAGGCGGCCTTCGAGCGGGAGTGATTCCGACCAAAGTTCATGGGCGCGCGCGCCCATCGCACCCGCGCGCGAGGGCGGCATCGCCGCGGTGCCGCGCCCATCAGCCGGGAGCCTGCATGAAAAAACCCCCGCGCGAGCGGGGGTTCTAGCGCGCCGAAGGGGTGCACGCGCTATTTCTTGAGCCCGATGCCCGCGAACTTCTTTTGGAACCGCGAGAGCCGCCCGCCGCGATCCACCAGCTGCTGCTGACCGCCGGTCCAGGCCGGATGCGACTTGGGGTCGATGTCGAGGTGCATGGTGTCGCCTTCCTTGCCCCAGGTGCTGCGGGTGGTGAATTCGGTGCCGTCGGTCATCACCACCTTGATGGTGTGATAGTCCGGGTGCAGGTCGAGTTTCATGCGCCATCATCCTGCGCGCGTTGCGCGCGTGGTCGAGAAAAAGTCGCGGCTCTATAGCCCAGGCCGCCAGGGGAAACAAGTCGCAGCCGAGCGGCGATCTGCGGGCCGGCGGCCGATTGCTACCTGACGCTCGCCGAGGCATTGTCGCGCCGGCTTCGCCCTCTTTCGGCCGAGGTTGCAAAGGGCAGCTTGAGATGAACGTCGCCGAGCGAGACGCCGCGCGCGCGGTTGCGGTCGAGCATCCGCAAAGCGCGGCCGCGGGCGCCGCCGCGCCGGTGCAAAGCCGCAAGCTCCGGCCGCTCATCTCGCTCATGCCCTACATCACGCGC
>VAZL01000151.1 GCA_005883445.1 Alphaproteobacteria bacterium
CGAGGAGGCGAAGAAGTGGATCGAGCGCCTTGACAAGGCCGGCACCGACAGCGCCGGAGTGCGCTTCTACGTTTATCAAGTCCAGTACAGCCGGGCCGAGCGCATCGGGCCGCTGCTGCAGCAGGCATTCACCGGACGTGTGACGCAGCAACCCACGCCCAGCGCGCCGACACTCGCGCCCGGCACGCCGGCGGGCACGATCGTCTCGGCACCGTCGTACCAGGCGGCGCCGACCTCTGCAGTCCCCGTCGTGCCGCCGACGCCCACGCAGACCGCAACTCAGGCGGCGAGCGCAGCCGCCGCGGCTGCGGCGGCGACTCGCGCCGTGGCGGCTGGCGAGGGCGGCATCGGTGTCATTCGCAATGTGCAGGTGGTCGCCGACAAGGACAACAACACCGTCCTGATCGTGGCCACGCCGACGGAATACGCGGTGATCGAGGCGGCGCTCAAGAAGCTCGACATTCCGCAGCGGCAGGTGGCGATCGAGGTGACCATCGCCTCGGTGGTCCTGGGCGACAGCATCCAGTTCGGGGTGGAATGGCTGTTCAAGGGCGCCGCGCCGTCAGGCAGGGGAGCCGGTGGCCTGTTCAACAATACGACGGCCTTCAACCCCGGGGCCCCGGCAACCACGACCAGCTCGACCGCTACGAACAATCCGGCGTTGAGCCTTGCGCAGGGCTTCGTCTACCTCATCAACAATGCCAATTTTCCCGGCGGCATCCAAGCCGTGTTGCACGTGCTCGACACCTACGGCAACACCAAGGTGATCTCGAACCCGCATCTCGCTGCGCTCGACAATCAGAAGGCGACGATCAAGGTCGGTGATCGCATCCCGATCTGCCAGCAGGCGTTCGTTGGTGCGACCGTTGGTACCACCAATGCGGTCACGACCACCTCGCAGTACATCGATACCGGCGTGCTGTTGCAGGTGACGCCGCACATCAATGCGGGCGGGCTGGTGACGCTCGACGTACAGGCCGAAGTGAGCACTCCCGGGGCGATCAGTGCCAGTTGCGACCAGCCGCCGACCATCGCTACGCGCTCGGTGCAGACGCTGGTTGCCGTCCCTACCGGCCAGACGATGGTCATGGGAGGGCTCATCTCCGAAGATAAGGAAAACAGCTCGAAGGGGCTCCCACTGATCTCCCGCGTCCCGATTCTCGGCGGGCTATTCGGCAATCAAAACTTGACCAGTAACCGCACCGAGCTGGTGCTGTTCATCACGCCGCGCGTGGTCGACAACGAGGCCGACATCGGTCGCGTCATCGACGATATGCGGCGCAAGATGGAGCGGCTCGACGAGGTGTTTCCGAAGCCCAAAACCGTCACGGACGCTGCCTCCGCGGCGCCGCCAACCGTCGTCAAATGACGACGCCATCTATGTTGCAGGAATGCAACAGACCTGAACGAGAGGGAAAAATGCTGTTTTTGCAATTGACGCATCGAGGGGCCTTCGCTAGCCTTCAAGCCGACGGTAGGATGTTTGAGACAAAGTTTCGGGCTGTCGGACGCGGTTTGCGCGGGGCAAGCGCACTCGCAGTGGCAGTAGGCTTGGTAGCCTGCGCCAGCATTACCGTGGATTCGCCGCCCGAAGCAAAACAGAAGGTTGTTGCCGAGCGCGCGCAGGCGCGCTGGGAGTTGCTGATCAAAGGCGATGTGGACGGTGCCTACCAGTACCTGAGCGTGGGCTCGAAGGCGGCGACGCCGCCGGGCTTGTACAAGGCCAAGATAAAACCGGGTATGTGGCGTGGCGCGAAAGTGGACAAGGTGGACTGCGAAGCGGAGGTCTGCAAAGTCCAGATGCTGATAACGTATGATTTTCGGGCCCCGAGGGGCGGTGTAATGAAGGGGATCGAGACGCCGGTGCCGGAGACTTGGATCATCGAAAACGGGACGGTCGGGTACGTTTATCGCTAGCCAAAGTGTCCTGGCGGACGTTGCAAATATCAGACAGGAACTCCCGGGTGGCGGGATGCGGGAAAGGATTCGTTGTAAAATCAGATAGGGTGTAATAGACTCGCGGCTGCTGTCGGTCTTAAAGTGATCACTTTAAACCTGAAACAATGAAACAGAGGAGTCATCAAAAACCATGAACTCGTTCCAAAGAAAATCGCTGTACGCAGCCCTGGCAGGAGTGGGCGCGTTGGGTGTGACGGCGACTGCGAACGCCGTAGCCATCAATCCCAACGGACTTGGCCAGGTCCTGATCTATCCGTACTACACGGTTAACGCCGATGCGGCCGGCAACGCGTATAACTCGCTGTTGTCGGTGGTGAACACCACCAGCTCGGCGAAAGCGGTCAAGGTCCGCTTCCTCGAAGGCAGGAACAGCCGCGAAGTGCTCGACTTCAACTTGTTCCTCTCCAAGTTCGACGTGTGGACGGCGGGGATCATCCCGTCCTCATCCGGCGGCGCCCTGGTGAAAACGGGCGACAAGTCGTGCACGATCCCCGAGTCGAAAACGACGCTGCAGTTGGGCGTGAACTTCGTCAACTTTGCCTACGTCGGCGACGGCGGCGGCGACGGTCTCGACCGGACGAAGGAAGGCTACGTCGAAATGATCGAGATGGCGGCGTACACCAGCAACAACTGCACCTCGATCGTGGTGACACACGTCGGTGGCGTTCCTGGCTGCCAGGGCGCCAAGCATCCGCTCAACGACAACTCGGCGCAGACCGATGCGTCCAGTGCCTTCGGCGGCCTTTTCGGCGGCATCACGCTCATCAACGTCGGCTCGGGCACGGATTACACGGAAGAAGCGGTGGCGCTGCAGCGGTTCAACTTCGCCGGCTCTGCCCTCTACTTCAACGCGGGCAGCGTGTCGCCGACCCTCGAATTTTCCGGTCCGAAGAAAAGCGTCGTCTACGAGGGCTTCTCCAACGATTGCGCTTCCGGCGGAACCGTATTCAACTCCGACGGGACCATTGCCTGTCAGAAGAACTTCAGCCGTATCGGCGACGACAGCGTGTATTGGGCGACCTGGGAGGGGCCGGAGTGCCGGAACTCTGTCACGGGTGCTGCAGTCGCGTGCCTCAAAGCCGACGCGGTGAGCGCAGTGCTGATGCACAACCAGGTGATGAACGAGTACGTTCTGGACGCGGCCACCAAGTCCGGAACCGACTGGGTCATCACCTTCCCGACCAAGCGCTTTTACGTGGCCAATGGGACGGGCACCCCGGCCAAGCTCTTCCAGAAAAACTTCAACAAGACCGCGTTCTCTTGCGACGACGTCATCATCAACATCTTCGACCGCGAGGAGCAGACGGTCACCACGCCGCAGTCCTTCTCGCCGCCACAACCGGGCGCCGCGCCGACGTCTCTGTGCTACGAGGCGAACGTCCTCACGTTCAACAACACCAACGTGCTCGGTTCGAAGAACCTGCAAAACCTCACTACGGGCTTCTCGAACGGTTGGCTGGATATCCACCTGTCGTCGGGGGGCAGGGGCTCCCGGTGATCGGCTTCGCGGTACAGTCGTTCACGAACGGTACGCTGGTGGTCGGCGGCGTGAACGTGCTCGCGAACTATGGCGGCAACTTCGCGCACAGGTACTCGACGCTGATCAACTGAGCGCGCATCATGGCAACGAGAGGGCGGAGCTTCGGTTCCGCCCTTTTTTTGCGGCGCCCGGCTCGCGTCGCACGTTCTGACCGGCGTGTGCGTGACGCGCGCTTCTTCGCGAGTGAGGCGCGTCGCGTCGCAATGTGACGCATTGCGTCTACGCGTTTCTCTTGCGCGCCTGCCGCCGCCGACGTATCATGCCAACGTCATGGGCCGGGCGGCGGCGAAGGTCTGACGAACGGAATCGATTTTCCGTTGCCGGATGCCCGCTGCATGGCGTACAATTAATTGTTTTCTTGTAATTTGCTGGCGCGGAACTTGCGGCGGCCAATGGGCCGCCTGAACGGCGTTCCGCCTGGGAGTCAAAGATGAACCGATTGCTCGTCCGACCGGCCGCACATGCGCTTGCGGCCGCCGCATTCACTCTCATCCTTCTTGCTGTTCCCGCATCGTCGCCGTCGGCTCAGACGATTACCCTCAGCGGTTTCGGCTGCTCCGGGACCGTCGCGTGGAACTCCTCGTCCAACACGCTGACCTGCCAGACTTCCGGAGGAACGTTCGGCTGCTCGATCGCGGCATCCGTCTCGTCTCCGACGGTATCGAGCGCGGAAACCCTCACGGCGAACTGCTCGAATAATGCTGGAATCATCAGCTACGCATGGAGCTTGCGCACTGGGAGTACCGCCGGTTGTCCCACCACAACGTCGACGACGAACCAAGCAATTCTCTCGGCACCGAATGGCACGACTGCGCTCGCCTGTACCTACGACTTGTCCGCCAACGACACGGCGACTACGGTCACGCCAAGTAAGGCGCTGAGCTATTCAACGGGCGGCGGCGGTGGCGGCGGTGGCGGCGGCGGCGGGAATGTCGACACCAGCGCCTGCGTTGCCTTGGGCTTGAATGCGAAGGTGATCGTCGCGAACTGGAATGGTGCGCAAAGTGATACGGGCTTGAATGGCGTCCCCAGCTTCGGACCGAACGACGCGCTGATCGTCCAATTCACGACCGGCTCCTTCACGACCTCGACCCTCACCGGCCTCGGCAGCCTCAGCGGGGTCGAGTTCGGCGGCCCGACGACACAGCGCTCCGGCGCGCTTTCGACCAGCCCCTGCGACTTCACCGGTGGCATGCCGATGTATAAATGGAGTACCAAG
>VAZL01000152.1 GCA_005883445.1 Alphaproteobacteria bacterium
CCCTTTATGTGACCGGCATGCTCATGATTGCGATGGCGGGTGAAGGAGTAATGCTGACGGTCGGCAATGCGCTTGCTGGCATCGGCATGGCCGCGGCGGGTTTCGGACCGATCCTCGGGGCGATTGGACGTCAGACACCGGTTGAATGGCGATCCAGCGCGCTTGGCATCGCGACGGCCGGCGGCTCGTTCGGTCAGTTCGCGATCGTGCCGTTCGCTTCGATCCTGCAAAACCGCCTCGACAATTGGCATTCGACGATGTTCGTGCTTGCTGCCGTTTCGGTGATGATGGTCCCTCTTGCCTTCGGACTGCGCGAGAATCGCGCGGCACCTTCAAAGGCCGCCGGTGCGCTCCGGCCTCAAAGCAGCAAGGATGCGCTGCAAGAAGCATTTCGCACTCAGGGCTTTTGGCTGCTCACGATCGGTTTCTTTGTGTGCGGTTTCCATGTGACATTTATCGGTTTGCACCTCCCATCCTACATTTCCGACAACTCCGTCGGCCTGTCGTTCTTTGGGCGGCCGATATCCGCGATTGAGCTCGGCGGATGGGCGATCGGCCTTGTCGGTCTCTTCAACATCGTCGGATCGTTGCTCTGGGGATGGCTTGGCGGGCACCATCTACGGAAAGACATGTTAGCGCTGCTCTATGCGTTGCGTGCCCTGGCGTTCGTGCTGTTTCTTGCTCTGCCGCTGTCTTGGATATCCGTGCTGCTCTTTGCCGCGTCGCTCGGGTTTCTTTGGCTCGGAACCGTTCCGCTGACCAGTGGATTGGTCGGCTACATGTTTGGCCCAGTGCACATGTCGATGCTATGGGGGATCGTCTTCTTCAGCCATCAATTCGGGAGTTTCCTGGGCGGCTGGGGAGCTGGGCGCCTCTACGACATCCAGGGTAACTACGACTTGATATGGTGGATATGCGTGGGGCTCGGCGTATTCGCGGCGCTGATCCATTGGTTTATCCGCGAGCAGCCAGTCGAGCGCCTGACACTCGTAGCGGTGCGGTCATGAACAGCGTGAGCACTGACGCGAGGACACCGCCTCCCTGGGCGCTGTGGATTGTCGGCATTGTCGGCGTCGCGGTCTGCAGCTTGGCCCTTCTACTATGGGGCCTCAACGGCCCCACGTACATTTTCGATCTGATAGCTGCGTATTGCGGTTAGCCTCCATGTCTCAACGAGCAATAGACACTCCTGTAGTTTCTCCAAGTTGATCGGAGGTAACGCTAGGACCGAAGGGCGTGAGGTGTTCCAGGTGCGAGCACCGAAGACAGGAAGGCTCTTTCAACCGTCCCTGCAATTCATCACACCCGGAAAATCCTGCCGTAGCGTGCCTTGATTTCCTCTCTCTGCGCCTCCATCGCCACTGGATCAGTTTTCATGAGCTTGATCGTGGACAGCGGCCGGCGTCCAGCCTTCTCCTTCACAAGCGCATGGAATGAGCACAAAGCGCAGGCGTCGATCAGGACCTGTTGGGCCTCGACGCTGAACAGGAAGCTTTGGAACAAGCGCGCCGCATTGGGATTGGGCGCGCTCTGGAAAACGCCACTTGGAGCGGTGATCAGCGGCGTGCCCTCGACAGCATAGGCTGCCTCCACTGGCGCACCCTGTTCCTTCAATAGCAGCAAGTCGGAGCTGGCACCGTCGGCTTGTACGGCTCTCTCGCCAAGCGCGAGCTTGTTCGGCGGATCGAGTGCCGACTGTACCTGCATGACATTCTGCTCGGCGAGCTTCTCGAAATAAGACCAGCCGAGATCGCGCGCTAGCTGAAACGTCGCGGTGAGGATCGTGCCGCTATAGTCTGGGTGGCCTTTGACGATCTTGCCCTTCCACTTGGGATCGAGCAGGTCGGCGAAGCTCTTTGGCGCATCCTCAGGCTTGACTAGATTGGTGTTGTAACCGATGGGACTGAGCAGGGCGAACGCGGTTGCGTACATGCCATCCACATCGAGCTGCTCGCGCGGCAAATGCTTGGCCACGTCCTCTGGCACGTAAGGCACAAGCAAGCCGTTGCGCTTCCAATGGATAAAATGTGCCGCGTCCGTGCTGCAGACGACATCGACTTCATAAATCCTAATTTCTTCTTCTTTGCCGACGCGCTGGAACACGCGCTCCGCTCCCGATCGCTTCACGCGGACGGCAATACCAGGATACTTGGCTTCGAATATCTTGCCGAGGGTTTCTGCGGCCGGAATTGCCATAGCAGTGTAGAACGCGACCATGCCTTCCTTCCGAGCAGCCTGGATCATGGCCGGGCTGACCGGGGTTGGCTCTGGCGCCGCACCCTTGAGCGGCTCCGGAAAAACAGCGCTAAATGC
>VAZL01000153.1 GCA_005883445.1 Alphaproteobacteria bacterium
TGATGCGACGTCTGCGCCGGACCAAGATCGTCGCGACCCTCGGCCCCGCATCCTCAGACCGACGCGCCATCGCCAGCCTGTTCGAGGCCGGCGCCGACGTCTTCCGCGTCAATATGAGTCACACGACCCATGCGCGCATGCGCGAGCTGGTGACGGCGATTCGGGAGGTGGAAACCGAGCACGGCCGGCCGATCGGGATTCTGCTCGATCTCCAGGGCCCAAAGCTCAGGCTCGGCAGCTTCGCGGATAATCCGGCCACGCTCGCCAAGGGTAATACCTTCACGCTCGACACCGATCCAACGCCCGGCGATGCCAAGCGGGTGCACCTGCCGCACGCCGAAATCTTCGCCGCCATCGAGCCCGGCCACACACTCCTGCTCGACGACGGCAAGGTGCGCCTCGTCGCCGTCGAGGCCGACAGCGACCATATCCTCACGCGCGTCGAAGTCGGCGGAAAATTGTCCGACCGCAAAGGCGTGAGCCTCCCCGACACGACCGTGCCGTTCTCGGCGCTGACGGAGAAGGACCGCTCCGATCTCGAAGCCGGGCTCGACACCGGCATCGACTGGGTTGCGCTCTCTTTCATCCAGCGGCCGGAAGATATCGCCGAGGCCAAGAAGATTACGCGTGGGCGCGCCGCCGTCATGGCCAAGATCGAGAAGCCGCAAGCCGTCAATCGGCTGGGCGAGATCATGGATCTCACCGACGCGCTGATGGTGGCGCGTGGCGACCTCGGCGTCGAGATGCCGCTGGAAAAGGTACCCGGGGTGCAAAAGCAGATGACGCGCGCCGCACGCCGCGCCGGCAAGCCGGTCGTGGTCGCGACCCAGATGCTCGAATCCATGATCACAAGTCCCGTCCCGACCCGCGCCGAGGTCTCGGACGTCGCGACCGCGATTTTCGAAGGGGCAGACGCGATCATGCTGTCGGCGGAGTCCGCGGCCGGGCAATATCCGGTCGAAGCGGTCGCCACGATGAACCGTATCGCCGAGGAAGTCGAACGCGATCCGACCTACCTCACCATCATCCACGCCCAGCGCACCGAGCCCGAGGCGACCGGCGCCGACGCGATTGCCGCGGCGGCGCGTCAGATCGCCGAAACCCTCGAGCTCTCCGCCATCATCTGCTGGACGAGTTCGGGCTCCACCGGGTTGCGGGTCGCGCGCGAGCGTCCGAAATCACCCATCGTGGCGATTTCCCCGAGGCTGTCGACCGGACGCCGCTTGTCGCTGATATGGGGCGTGCATTGCATCGTGGCCGAGGACGCCCACGATCTCGACGACATGGTGGAGCGCGCCTGCCGGCTCGCCTGGAAGGACGGATTCTCCCAGGTAGGGCAGCGGGTCATCATTGCCGCCGGCGTCCCGCTCGGTACGCCGGGCGCGACCAACATGCTGCGCATCGCTTTCGTGGCTCCGGAGGCAGCGCGGGACGCCAGATGACGCACGAGGACGGCGTGGCTCTGGCGGTCCTTCGTCTTTCGTCGTCCGACCTCAGATCTCGCGGCCGTCGACTTTTTCGCTCAACTTCTTGACCAGATCGGGAAGGCGTTCCAGATGCGGATGGATGGCGAGTGCACGCCGAAACGCATCGAGGGCGTGCTTGTCGTCGCCGAGCTCCTGCAGGATGATTCCGAGTCCCGAGAGCGCGCCGAAATGGCGCGGCTCTCGCGCCAGCACTTCGTGGATGTCCGCGAGCGCGCGGCCGAAGTCTTTTTTCGTGTAATAGACGGTCGCGCGGCGATTCCACGCCTCGGTGAAGTCCGGCCGGATGTCGATGACGGCTGTAAGCAGCCGGATGGCAAGATCGAAGTCCTTGCCGTCGGCCGCGCTTTTGGCCCGGCCCATCAACAGATTGGCGGTGTCGCTGCTGGAGGCGAGCCAGATCGCCCAGATGCGGTTCTCGATATATTTCGCGCTTTCGTCGTCGGGCGCGACTTTGAGCGCGGCAAACAGCCGATCGAGATTTTGCGTCTTGTCGCCGCGCTGGGCGCGCGGCAGCGAGCTAGGCGGCTCGATCGGCTTGAGCGGCTCGGGATCAACCGTTTCCGCTGCCGCCGGCAACGCCCCGGCCGCCGCGAGGATCGCGGCCAACATCCATGCGAGGAATCGCTGGCTCATGCGCACAAGCCTAGCGTTCCGCCGCCGCACGATAAAGACAAGATTTCGTTAGGGCAGCCGTGCAAGCGCGCCAGCGGCAGCGCGCACGAGCCGGGCTCAACCTTGCCGGGCCTTGAAGCGGCGCTGGACCTTGTTGATCACGTAGACGCGGCCTTTGCGGCGGACCAGGCGATTGCCGCGATGGCGGCTGCGCAGCGATTTCAACGAGTTGCGGACTTTCATGACTCTGGCTTTCGTGCGCACGGACGCGCGGTTCGCAAACAGGTGCAAGGTTGCGCGGAAAGTAGGGATGCGAAGGCGGCTCGTCAACACGCCCGGATGGGACGCGCGGCCGCCCCCGGCAGCGCACCCTCGGCGACGAATTAATCGGTGTTATTTCGTCATGCGGCTGGGGCGGCGCGCGCGACCGGCAGTTTCAGCAATCTGGCCGCGTTGACAAAGAAGATCGCGTCGCGCTGCGCCTCGGGGATGTCGAGGTCCTTGATCAGCTTGATGGCGCGCGGTTTGAGCGAGGTCAGCGGCGGGGCATCGCTGCCGTAGACGACGCGCTCGGGCCCCATCCAGTCGAGCACCATTTTCATCGCCGGCAGATTGTAGGTGACCGTGTCGAGGTGCATTTTCTTGAGGTAATGGCTCGGCGCATGTTTGATCTTCATCGGCGCGTAAGAGCCGAGGAAGAACGCCTCCTCCTGCAGCTCGTAGGCATAGTCCATCCGGCTGATGGTCTCGCAGATGCCCCCGCCGCCGTGCGAAGCCACGATCGTCACGCGCGGAAAGTCCTCCAGGATGCCGCGCACGATCAGCCGCCCCAATGCCAGGCAAAGATCGAACGGCCGTCCGATGCTGGACGCGAGACGATAGTCTCTCATCCGCTCCTCGCCGAAGCCGAGATGCGGGGGATGGATCATCACCGGCACGTCGAGCTCCTGCACCAGTTCCCAAAACGGGCGCGCCTCGTCGTCGTCCGGATAGTGGCCC
>VAZL01000154.1 GCA_005883445.1 Alphaproteobacteria bacterium
GCATCCAGGCGCTCGCGAACGTCCACAGGTTGTTCGTGGAATCGCGCTGGGTGGGGGCCGAGATTCAAAATCTGGTCAAGGAGGAGCTTGCAGCTTACTCCCAAGACAAAGAGACGCGTGTGCGGATTGGTGGCCCGAAGCTTCTGCTGGAGCCGAACGCGGCCCAGGCAATTGCGGTGATCCTGCACGAACTGGCAACCAACGCGGCAAAGTACGGGGCCTTGTCGGTGTCCGATGGGCATGTTCAAGTCGAGTGGTCGCGCCGGTTGAACGGACGGCTCGTCTTGCGCTGGACTGAGAACGGCGGCCCGCCCGTTAGACCACCCACGCGCAAGGGCTTCGGCACCCGCGCCATAGAGGGCATGATTCGAAGCCAATTCAAAGGCGAGGCGCGCTTCGATTGGCGCGCGGCAGGACTCGCCTGCGAAATCAGCTTAGTGACGTGAGATAGAGCGTCGGTCTGACGCGGCGTCGACAATTGGGTCCTCGGGGCGAACTTCTTCGTCGCAGCGTCAATGGACGGCACGCTCCGATCCGGGTTTATTTTTCTGGATTCCCATCCCCGAAATCCGACATGGTGAGCGAAAACAATTCGGTACCATGCTCGTCCTGCACTGACATGGTCCAGCCCGACCAACTTTGCGTCAGGATGCCCCCGCCGTTGGACGTAAGCTCGCGCGCCACGCCGGTCGCATGGATGCGGGCCGCGCCGAGGTCGGGAAGATCGGTGCCGTCGATGTCCACAACCGTGTCGTGGTCGTTCAGATTGAAATAATACATTGCCATCGATGCCTCCACCGAATGTAACCGAACAATTCAAGGGCCACTACTGCGGCGGCTTAGAGGTTCACGCCAAGCGCACGCGGAAGCTTTTCGTCATGCATAACGTGATAGCATTCGCATGCGCACGCCTCGAGCCCTTTGCGGTCGACGACCACGATACGGCCGCGCCGGTATCTGATCAGGCCCTTTGCTTGCATCCTTTGCGCCAACAGCGTCACCGTCGTCCGCCGGGCACCCAGCATCTGTGCCAGAAATTCCTGAGTCAGCGGCACCTCCTCGCTGCCGATGCGGTCAGCGATCTGCAACAGCCACCGACATAAACGCGCGGAGGCGCCGTGCATGGCGTTGCAGGCCGCGATTTGCTGGGTCTCGGCCCAAAGCACTTCGGTATACTGCAAGATCACATCGCGGATGGGCGCGCTGCCATTGGCGACATGCTCAAAGCGTGCTGCTCGTACGGTTGAGAATTTCCCGCCGATCTGCGCGGTGGCCCGGGTGAACGATCGCCGCCTGCCAAGTCCGCTATGCAGGCCAACCGCGCCTTCGCGCCCAACTGTGGATGTTTCTATGAAATTGCCATCCGTGCCGATGACCATCAGCGAAATGAGGCCGGTTAGTGGGAAATAGATGTTTTCGATCAGCTCACCAGGCTCAAGGAAAACTTCTCCCGGCTCGAGCGAGACTTGTCTCGGTTGGGCTGATGGCTTTGGACTGCAGGCTCGACCAGGACGGCCTCCTAAGCTTCTTCGAAGCGCAATGATGGAAAAGCATCTCCGCGAGGTTGCGAAAGATCCTCCGCCTGCCGTCCTGCGTGGGATGCAGCGGCTTTCAGGGCGTCCGCGCGGGCTCGTACCCTTGTGGGGGCGACACCGCGAGCGATGATGTTGCGATCGGAGATGACTTCCCAGTACCAGTCGCCGGCCGGACCGTTCGCAGAGACACGGTAAAAAAGGGCGTTTTCTCGAGCCACGATACCCCTTGCTTAGAAATCAGGCGAAGGGCCGCCTTCGGTTTCAACCAAGTCATTGAATTAACGAACAGGAGGTTGCGGCGGTCTCGTCAAAATTGCTCGGTGCGCAATTTTTTTGTGATCAGAATTGCTCACCTTGGCGACCGATGATCTCAAGCGATTGCAGGGAGGTTTGCGACAGGCAGGGCTGCCGGAGTGATCACATGGCGCCGAACGTATCCGACGGCACGTCGGCAGTTGGCACATTTGGGTCGCCGCCGACGGCGAAGCTCATTCGTTGTGTGGGAGGCCTCGATTGTAGCCAAGGCTACCACCGCCTGTGGCTTCCGGACTGTCGAGCTAATCGAATAGATCAGCCAATGTCTCCTCTTGGCACCAAGCGGACATACCGAGACTATCTGCTAGTTGTCCGCTTTCGGGCAACAGCGGTCAGACATGCTCGCGTGGCTTCGACCGCATCGGTCGTGAATGACCCAAAGCGGTCATAGGCCGGATCGAAATCCCGCAGCGCAGCAGTCTCCTGCGTACCGCGCTGTGCTATCGTTTCGCCGCAAGCACGGGAGCGGGCGGGCGAGGAGCTCATCATGCACACTTTCTCATTCGTCATCTTTGCTACGTCGTTGTTTTTGCCAGCCGTGGCGTCGGCGCAGTTGAACGTTCTGATGTCCGGCGGCTTCAGTGGCGCCTACGAGCAGCTGTTGCCGGAATTCGAGCGGACCAGCGGCATCAAGGTCACGACCGGATCGGGCGCTTCTCAAGGAGCAGGGCCGCAAACGATTGCCGCGCAGCTCGCCCGCGGCGTGCCTGCCAACGTGGTGATCCTCTCCCGGGAGGGCCTCAGTGAGCTGATCGCCGCCAACCGAATCGTCGCTGGAACGGACGTGGATCTTGCGCGAGTACCCCTCGGCGTGGCGGTGCGGGCGGGGGCTCCGAAGCCCGACGTGACCACCGTCGAGGCCTTTAAACAAGTCCTGCTCAAGGCCAAAACCGTCGCGGTCCCTGGAAGCACCAGCGGCATCTGGCTTGTGAACGATCTTTTTCCGCGGCTCGGCATCGCGGACAAGGTCAAAGCCAAGGTGACGCCGCGCGGTACCGATGCAACCGGCATGGTCGCCGCCGGAGGCGCGGATCTTGCGGTGATGCCGGTCAGTGAAATTTTGCACGCGGCCGGCGTCGACTTCGCAGGCAGCATCGCGCCGGAGATCCAGTTCGTCCAGACGTTTTCAGCAGCCGTCGTGGCCGGCTCGGGAGACATTGAAGGTTCCAGAAGACTGATCGAATTTCTTGCGTCCGTGCGCGCTTCCGAGGCAATTAGGAAAAGCGGAATGGAGCCGCTCGCGACCTCGAGGTAGGGCCAAGCAACGTCCGCTGATGGCAAGCCTAGGCTTTTACTTCTCTAACCGCCTAGCCTCTTCGCTCACGTTCTCAATGATGCGAACTTCGGAATCGGGACGCTAGCTATGGCTGGACGTGCTCGGCAAAAGAAAGCCCCGCGGCTGGCGGACCAGACGCGGGGCTCCGAACCACAAGCCTCGCCAGTACATCCGTGGTCGAGGCCGTATGGCCATGGCGCTGCCGGTTAGGCGGCGCGCAGATTCTCAGCGGCGGACTTGCCGGTTCGACGGTCCGCGACCACTTCGAAGGAGACCTGCTGTCCTTCGTTGAGCGTGCTCAGGCCCGCGCGTTCGACCGCGCTGATGTGCACGAAGACGTCCTTGCCGCCGGCTTCCGGCTGAATGAAACCGAAGCCCTTTCGACTGTCAAACCACTTCACGGTTCCCTTGTTCATGGGAGCCTTTCCTGTAGGTACGTGTGGAGATAGGCTGCGCGCTAACGCAGCCGGCTCATTCGAGATTTTGGGAGAATGTCGTCAGTC
>VAZL01000200.1 GCA_005883445.1 Alphaproteobacteria bacterium
CCATGTGCGCGAAGTTCGGCCTCGAATGCGTCGTCTATATGGGCGTGGTCGACGTCGAGCGGCAGAAGCCGAACGTGCTGCGCATGCAGGCGCTGGGCGCCGAAGTGCGCCCGGTAGAATCGGGCTCGAAGACGCTCAAGGACGCCATGAACGAGGCGCTGCGCGACTGGGTCACCAACGTCGCCAACACCTTCTACTGCATCGGTACGGTCGCCGGCCCGCACCCCTATCCGATGATGGTGCGCGACTTCCAATCGATTATCGGCAACGAGACCCGCGCGCAAATGCTCGAAGCCGAAGGGCGTTCGCCCGACTCGCTCATTGCCTGCATCGGCGGCGGCTCGAATGCCATGGGCCTGTTCCATCCGTTCCTCGACGACGCCCACATCGAAATTTACGGCGTGGAGGCGGCGGGGCACGGGCTCGCGAGCGGCTTGCACGCGGCTTCGATCGCCGGCGGCCGGCCCGGCGTCCTGCATGGCAACCGCACCTAACGCCTGGCTCAACGACATCAAGCGGGTGAAATATCTTTCGGCGACGGACGAGGAGGCGCTGGCCGCGTTCGAGCTGTGCTCGCGGCTCGAAGGCATCATCCCCGCGCTCGAGCCCGCGCATGCATTGGCGAGGGTGATGGATCTGGCGCCGCAAAAGCCGAAGGATCACCTCATGGTGGTCAACTTGTCCGGACGCGGGGACAAGGATTTGGCCAGCGTGGCGGCTTATCTGGAACGGCGAAAAGGATGAGCGAGGGCGGGAGCGGCCTGTGATCAGCAGGCAGAAGATCGTCGGTTGGATTTTGATCGCCGTGTCCGCCGCCTACATCGCGTATTTCCTGCGGGTCCGGCTGTTCACCCCCGGCCCCGTTCTGGAGAACAAGGAATGGGTGCAGTTCGTCGGCTCGATCGTGACGTTGATGCTGGGCACCATCAATGTCCGCATGGCGGCGATGCGCGAGCGCAAACGCAAAGGCTTGCCCGATTGAGCACGGAGCGAAATCGTCCCTCCCCATGACCACGCGCATCGATCGCCGCTTCGAGGAGCTCAAGTCGCAGGGTCGCGCCGCGCTGGTGACATTTCTCACCGCCGGCGACCCCGACCCGGAGACCTCGCTCGCGCTGCTGCGCGCCGTTCCGGCGGCCGGCGCCGACGTGGTCGAGCTCGGCATGCCGTTCACCGATCCCATGGCCGACGGGCCGGCGATCCAAATGTCGTCGCAGCGCGCGCTCAAGGCCGGGCAGACCATGAGCAAGACGCTCGAAGTCGCCCGCGCGTTTCGCCAATCCGACGCTGCGACGCCGCTGGTGCTCATGGGATACTACAACCCCATCTACATTTATGGCGTCGACCGTTTTCTCCGGGATGCCAAATCCGCCGGCGTCGACGGACTCATCGTCGTTGACCTGCCGCCCGAGGAGGACGAGGAGTTGTGCCTGCCGGCGCTCAAGGCCGGGGTGAATTTTATCCGGTTGGCGACGCCGACGACCGACGACAAGCGCTTGCCCGCCGTGCTCGCGAATACGTCGGGCTTCGTCTATTACGTCTCGATCACCGGCATCACCGGCGCCGCCACCCCGGATCCGGCAAAGGTTGCGGCCGCCGTCGGGCGCATCAAGCGTCATACCAAGCTGCCGGTGGCGGTCGGCTTCGGCGTGCGCACCGCCGAGCAGGCGGCGGTGATCGCGGCGGGCGCCGACGGCGTGGTCGTCGGCTCGGCGCTGGTGAGCGCGCTCAAGGCGAGTCTCGACCGCGACGACAAGGCCACGGCGAAAACGGTGACGGTGGTGGTCAACCTCGTCGCCGAACTCGCCCGCGGCGTGCGCAGCGCCCGCCGGGTGGCGGCGGAATAGCGCGCAAGATCCGAGATGTTCGCCGCAACGGCGGCTGATAAAATCGAGCCACCATGACGGAACACGGTTTTGCGCTCTTCGATACCGATATCGGCCGATGCGGCATCGCATGGGGCGCGCGCGGCATCATCGGCGTGCAGCTGCCGGAGGCGGGCGAGGCGCGGACCCGCGCGCGTCTCGTGCGGCGACATCCGCATGCACGCGAGGCGCCGCCGCCGGCGGATGTGCGGCGCGTGATCGACAGCATCGTTTCGCTGCTGGGCGGGCAGGCGAGCGATCTTTCCGCCGCCGCGCTCGACATGGATGGCCTGCCGGAGTTCGATCGCCGCGTCTACGAGGTCGCGCGCGGCATTGCGCCGGGCGCGACGCTCTCGTACGGGGAGATCGCGGCGCGGCTCGGCGAACGGGGGCTGGCGCGCGACGTCGGGCAAGCGCTCGGACGAAACCCGTTCCCGATCATCGTGCCGTGCCATCGCGTGCTCGCCGCCGGCGGCAAGGCGGGCGGCTTCTCCGCCAACGGCGGCGTCACCACCAAGCTGCGCCTGCTCACGATCGAACGCGCGCGCACCAGCGATGCCCCGACGCTGTTCGACGGCGATCGGGCGTTCGGTTTCGCGCTCAAGCCGAAGGCGCAGCGCCGCCGCTGACCGCGGCGGCGTGGACGCATCCGCGGCCTTTGTTCGCGGTTGCCAGGGCTGCGCCGGCAATCCATATATGCGCTCGGAAGGGACCGCGTCATGAACTGGATCTCCAACGTCGTCCGGCCGAAAATCCGCAATTACTTCGCGCGCCGCGACACGCCGGAAAATCTCTGGATCAAATGCCCGGAGACCGGCCAGCTCGTGTTCTACAAGGACGTCGAAGCCAACCAATTCGTCATCCCCGGCTCCAACTACCACATGCGCATGGGGGCGATGATGCGGCTCAAGTCGATGTTCGACAACGAGACCTGGTTCGATATCGCAATCCCCGCGGTGCCGCTCGATCCGCTCAAGTTCCGCGACGAAGTGCGTTACGCCGATCGTCTCAGGGATGCGCGCACCAAGACCGGCACCAACGACGCCATCAAGCTCGGCTTCGGCAAGCTCGAAGGATTGCCGGTGGTGATCGGCGTACAGGATTTCGACTTCATGGGCGGCTCGCTCGGCATGGCCGCGGGCGAAGCCGTGATCAAGGGCCTCGAGACCGCGGTCGACAAGGGCACGCCGTTCATCATGTTCGCGGCCTCCGGCGGCGCGCGCATGCAGGAGGGAATCTTCTCGCTGATGCAGCTGCCGCGCACCACGCTGGCGGTGCAGATGCTGCGCGAGGCGCGGCGGCCCTACATCGTCGTGCTCACCAATCCGACCACCGGCGGCGTCACTGCGTCCTATGCCATGCTCGGCGACGTCCACATTGCCGAGCCGGGCGCGCTCATCGGTTTTGCCGGGCCGCGCGTCATCGAGCAGACCATCCGCGAGAAGTTGCCGGACGGCTTTCAACGGGCCGAATATCTGAGGGACCACGGCATGGTCGACATGGTCGTCAACCGCACCGACCTGCGGCCCACGCTTGCAAATCTGTGCAGGCTGTTGACCAAGGCGCGCCCGAAGCCCCCGGTCGAGACATTGCCGCTTCCAGCCGCCGGCTGACGTGCGTCCTTCGGTTCGCGCGCGGCGTGCGCCGGCCCGACGCGCCGTTCCAAGGGGGGTCGCGTGGAAATGACGAAGACATGACCCCCATCGAGACCACCGTCGCGCGGCTCACGGCGTTGCATCCCAAACGGATCGATCTGTCGCTCGATCGGATGTGGCGCATTCTCGCCGCGCTCGGTCATCCCGAGCGGCGGCTGCCGCCGACAATCCATGTCGCCGGCACCAACGGCAAGGGTTCCACCATCGCTTTCATACGCGCGATCCTGGAGGCGGCGGGGCTGCGCGTGCACGTCTATACCTCGCCGCATCTCGTGCGCTTCAACGAGCGCTTTCGGCTCGCCGCCGCGGGTGAGGGACGGCTCGTTGCCGACGAAGAGCTCGCCGACGCGCTCGATGAATGCGAGCGTGTCAACGCGGGCGCGCCGATCACGGTATTCGAGATCACGACGGCCGCCGGGCTCCTGCTGTTTGCGCGCCGTCCGGCCGACGTGCTGCTGCTCGAGGTCGGCCTGGGCGGACGACTCGATGCGACTAAT
>VAZL01000201.1:0-1509 GCA_005883445.1 Alphaproteobacteria bacterium
GGGCCCAGCGCCGACGATACCGACCTGCGTGCGCATCTCGCTCTCCCCATTGTCCCCGCTCTCACGCTCATTGGTACAGCAAGGTCGCAGGCGAGAAGAGACAGACTCGGGATTGGCTTGCCCATTTTCGGCGGTTTTAACCCAGCGCCGCGGCGAGGTCGGCGATGAGGTCGTCGGCATCCTCGATGCCGACCGAGAGCCGCACCAAGGTATCGCCGATGCCCAGACTCGCGCGCACCTCGGCCGGCACCGAGCCGTGGGTCATCAGCGCCGGGTGCTCGATCAGGCTTTCGACGCCGCCGAGGCTTTCGGCCAATGCAAACAGCCGGCAGCGTTCGAGAAAGCGGCGGGTGTCGTCGAGCGTGCCCTTGAGGTCGGCCGCGATCATGCCGCCGAACGCGCGCATCTGCTTTTTGGCGAGTGCGTGCTGGGGATGGCTTTCGAGCCCGGGATAGAACACGCGCCGCACCTTCGGGTGGCGTTCGAGCCAGGCTGCGATCTTGAGCGCCGAGGCGCAATGCCGCTCCATGCGCAGCGCCAGCGTCTTGAGGCCGCGCAACGCGAGGAAGGAATCGAACGGACCTTGGATCGCGCCGACGGCGTTCTGCAGGAACTTCATTTTGTCGCGCAGCTCGGCGTCGTCGCCAGCGATCGTCACGCCGCCGACCATGTCGGAATGCCCGTTGAGATATTTCGTGGTCGAATGCACGACGAGATCAAAGCCCAATTCGAGCGGCCGTTGGACGTAGGGGCTGGCGAAGGTGTTGTCGGCGACGGCCCAGATGCCGCGCCGTTTCGCGATCGCCGCCACGCGCTCGAGGTCGACGAGCTTGAGCAGCGGATTGGTCGGCGTCTCGATCCAGATGAGGCGGGTGTTCGCCCTGATCGCCGCTTCGATCGCGGCGGCGTCGGTGAGATCGTGATAGGTCACTTCAAGCCCCATCGAGCGCTTGCGCACGCGCTCGAACAGCCGCCGCGAGCCGCCGTAGAGGTCGTCGACCGCCACGACATGCGAGCCGTGGTCGAGACACTCCAGCGTGGTCGAGATCGCGGCCAGGCCCGAGGCGAAGGCGAAAGCGGCGCTGCCACCTTCGAGGTCGGCGATGCAGCGCTCGAATGCCATGCGCGTCGGGTTCTTGGTGCGGGCGTAGTCGTAGCCCTTGTGCACGCCGGGGCTCTGCTGGACGTAAGTGGAGGTGGTGTAGATCGGCATCATGACGGCGCCGGTCGTCGGATCGGGCTCCTGCCCGGCGTGGATGCAGCGCGTCGAGAAATCGAGTTGGTTTTTTTGCGACATTCAAGCCTCACATTCCGCCGTCATCGTCCGCGCAGGCCGCCGCGTAGGGTGGGCAAAATCGCTTGCTGAGATGCGGCCAGATCGGAGCTGCAGCACGAGCGATTTTGCCCACGCCAACAAACCGCGTGGGCATTGCGCCCGTGACATGGTGACTCGAAGACGGAACAAGATTCTGCAATGCCCACCCTACGGAGTTACAGTGCAATCCGGAA
>VAZL01000201.1:1565-5090 GCA_005883445.1 Alphaproteobacteria bacterium
CGGCGGAAATCGTTTCGAGTCGCGTCGCCATCACTTCTGCGACCGGCCGCGCAAAGGCCCGGTTCGGATCCTCGCGCTCCGCGAGCAGCGCGGCCAGCACGTCGCTCTCGTCGACGAGGCCGATCACATGCCCGCTCTCATCGACGACGGGCAGCTGCGAGACATCGGTCGAGCGCATGCGGGCGAACACCGTGCGCAGATTATCCTCGGGCCGCACCACGACCGCGGTGCCCTCGCTGTAGCGGCTGACGACGACGTCGCGCACGGTGCCGTGCCGATCGGGATGGCTCCAGCCTTCCTGCGCCAGGAAGATAGGATTGAACACCTTGGACAGATACTTCGCGCCAGAGTCGCAAACGAGGCTCACGACGCGCTGGGGCGCCGCTTGCGCGCGGCAATAGCGCAGCGCCGCCGCCAACAGCGTGCCCGAGGAAGATCCGGCGAGCACGCCTTCCGCGCGCAGGAGCTCGCGCGCGCTGGCAAAACTCTCCGCGTCGGGAATCGCGAATGCCTGCGACACGAGGGAGAGATCGGCGTTGGGCGGCACGAAATCTTCACCGATGCCTTCGACCGCCCAGCTCCCCGCCTGCACCATGCGGCCGCTCTCGACGTAGGGCGCGAGCACCGAGCCCTCCGGATCGGCAAGCACCATCGTGGTCTTGGGCGAGGCGCGGCGCATGAACCGGCCGATGCCGGTGAGCGTGCCGCCCGAGCCGACGCCGACCACGATGGCGTCGACGTCGCCGTCCATCTGGCGCAGGATTTCCGGGCCGGTCGCCGTCTCATGCGCCTGCGGATTGGCCGGGTTGGCGAACTGGTTGACGAAGAAGGCGCCCGCCGTGCGCCGGGTGATCGCTTCGGCGAGGTCCTGATAATAATCGGGATGCCCCTTGCCCACGTCCGAGCGCGTGATGACGACCTCGGCGCCCATGGCCTTGGCGTGCAGCACCTTCTCCCGCGCCATCTTGTCGGGAACGACCAGCAGCGTGCGGTAGCCCTTGCGGCCGCCGACCAGCGCGAGTCCGAGCCCGGTATTGCCGGCGGTGGCCTCGACGATGGTGCCGCCGGGCTTGAGGCGCCCGTCGGCCTCCGCCGCCTCGATCATGGTGCGCGCCGGCCGGTCCTTGAGCGAGCCCGAGGGGTTCGCGCTCTCGAGCTTGAGAAACAGCCGGCAGGGGCCGCGATCAATGCGCGTGACCTCGATGAGAGGCGTGTCGCCGATGAGATCGAGCACCGATGCCATGGCGGTCTATAGCATTGTGCGGCCGAAGACGGGACAGCGTCGTAGCCCGGATGAGCGCAGCGAAATCCGGGGTTCTTGCGACGGCAGGAGTCACCCGCATCTCGCTTTCGCTCATGCGGGCTACGACGATGGGAGAAAGCCGGAGCGTCAGCCGGTCATCCATTCGATGAGCGCCCGGTTCACCGCGTCCGGCCGTTCCATGGTGGAAAGATGTCCGCAATCGGCGATGACGACGAGCCGCGATCCGGTGACGCCGGCGGCGATCTCCTGCGACAACGCCGGCGGGGTGAGCTCATCGCCGTCGCCGACGAGCACGAGGGTCGGACACTTGATCGCAGGCAAGAACGGCCGCGCATCCGGACGCGTCATGATCGCTTGCTGCTGGCGCAAGAAGGCCTGCGCTCCGGTTTCCTCGGCCATGAGGCGCACGCGCTCGCGCAGCGCTTCGTCATTTTGCCGGTTGCGATGGACGAACACCGCAAACTGCAGCGCCGGCACCTCGGCGAATCTGCCAGCCTCGGCGAGCGCGATCTGCGGCTTGCGCCGCGCGGTCTGCTCCGGCGTTTCGGGTCGCGCCGAGGTGTCGAGCAGCGCGAGCCTTTGGACGCGCTCGGGCGCGTGCCGCACGATGGTCAAGGCGAGGTAGCCGCCCATCGAGAGCCCGGCGAGCGCAAAGCGCGGCGGCGCGGCGGCGAGGATGCGACTTGCGATCGCATCCATGCTGTCGTCGCGGGTGTGGTCGGCCACCTGCACCGGCCCGAATCGCCATAGCGCGGGGATCTGCTCCGCATAGAGGCGCGCGGAACAGTTCAACCCGGGAATGAGGACCACCGACAGCGGCGTGGCCATCTCCTCGCTCCAAACCGGAAAAAATTAAGCCACAATTCGACTTATTGCATTGCAGCAGGATTGACTTTGAGCCGTGGATGACTATGTTCCGCGCAAACGGTTCGACCGTAACACTCGACCGTCCGTCTCCGCGCAACTTTAGTCGTTGTTCCGTCATCCGGCGCGGCTAGGCTCCGGACGGTCCCGACTCGAGGTTGTATGTCCTTTTCACAGCTCGGCTTGTCCGAAAAAGTTCTCGCCGCGGTACAAGCGGCCGGCTACACCACCCCCACGCCCATCCAACAGCAAGCCATACCGCACGTGCTCGCACGCCGCGACGTGCTCGGCATTGCGCAGACCGGCACCGGCAAGACTGCCGCCTTCACGCTGCCCATGCTCACCAGGCTCGAGCACGGCCGCGCGCGCGCCAGAATGCCGCGCACGCTCATCCTCGAGCCGACGCGCGAACTTGCCGCGCAGGTGCAGGAAAGCTTCGAAAAGTACGGCGCCGGTCAAAAGCTCAACGTCGCACTGGTGATCGGCGGGGTGTCGTTCGACGACCAGGATTCCAAGCTCACCCGCGGCGTCGACGTCCTCATTGCGACGCCGGGCCGGCTGCTCGACCATTTCGAGCGCGGGCGGCTACTGCTCACCGGCGTCGAGCTGTTGGTGATCGACGAAGCCGACCGCATGCTCGACATGGGCTTCATCCCGGACATCGAGCGCATCTGCAAGCTCGTTCCGTTCACGCGCCAGACGCTGTTCTTCACCGCCACCATGCCGCCGGAGATCCGGCGCATCACCGAGCAATTCCTGCATAATCCGGTGAAGGTCGAGGTCTCGCGCCCGGCCACCACCGTCGCCACCACCAGCCAATTGCTGGTCAAGACCGGCCGCGAGCCGCACGACAAGCGCGACACGCTACGCCGCGTCATCCGCTCGGCCGAGGGCTTGACCAACGCCATCATCTTCTGCAACCGCAAGCGCGAGGTCGCGGCGCTGCATCGTTCGCTCGTCCGCCACGGCTTTTCCGCCATCGCGCTGCACGGCGACATGGACCAGCCGGCGCGCACGGCCGCGCTCGATCAATTCCGCAAGAACGAAGTCACGCTGCTGGTTGCCTCCGACGTGGCCGCACGCGGCCTCGACATTCCCGCCGTCAGCCACATCTTCAACTTCGACGTCCCGCATCACCCCGACGACTATGTGCATCGCATCGGCCGCACCGGGCGCGCCGGACGCAGCGGCACCGCGATCACCATCGTTGCGCCCGCCGACACCAGAAGCGTCGGGGCAATCGAGAAGCTGATCGGGCAGACCATTCCGTGGATGGGCAAAGAGCCGCACGCGCCCGCGCAAGAGAATACGGAAAAAGAGCGCACCGAAAGGGGCGAGCACCGCAAGGGCGACCCGCGTAAGGACGCGCCCCGCAAGGGCGAGCACCACAACGGCGA
>VAZL01000202.1:0-6976 GCA_005883445.1 Alphaproteobacteria bacterium
CTGGAAGGCGCCGCCGATCCGGCCGCCGAGGGTGAACGCATCGCGGTCGAGTTGATCGAGCAACTGGCGGCGATCCCCGGCGTCGCGGGGGCTCACGTGATGGCGCCTGCCAACGACGACGCTTTGCCGCGGGTGATCGCGCAAGCACGCGAGTGGCTGCCGCGGCGGTAGCGGGGGTCGCCCTCGTCCTGAGGAACGACCCCGGCCGAGCGAAGCGAGAGCCGGGGTCGTGTCTCGAAGGGCGAGGGCGGGTACCTTAACAAGAGAGCAGCCGTCTCGAAGGACGACGCGATCCAACGCCCTCATGTTTCGAGACGCCGCGCCCATAGCCCGCGAAGACGGGCGTAACCGCCCTTAAGGCGCGTTGAAGACGCCCGTGAACAGGCTTAAGGCGCGGCTCCTCAGCATGAGGGCGGGAGCACAGTCCCGTCCGTCACCCGCGGGTCTGACCCCGCGGGTCCATCCCTTTCGGTCATACTCGGAACGCGCCGAAGGGATGGATTGCCGGTTCGAGCCAATCGAGCCGGCAATGACGGTCGGGGAGCTCCACCCAAGTCGGCCTTGCTAAGTCGGCCTTGCTAAGTCGACCTTGGCCGACTTGGGCAGTCATTACTGCCGATCTCGGGTAAACCCGAGATCTCATTACTGCCGATCTCGGGTAAACCCGAGATCGGTGGCTCGGCGCTTACTCGGCGGCGTCTTCGTTCTCGCCGCCGTCTTCGCCGGCGAGGATTTTTTCGGCGATGAGGCCGGCGTTTTGCCGGATCGCGGTTTCAATCTTGGCGGCGATATCGGGATTGGCCTTGAGGAAGGCCTTGGCGTTCTCGCGGCCCTGCCCGATGCGCTGGCTGTCGTAGGAGAACCAGGCGCCGGACTTCTCGACCACGCCCGCTTTGACCCCGAGATCGACGAGCTCGCCGCTCTTCGACACGCCTTCCCCATACATGATGTCGAACTCGACTTGCTTGAACGGCGGGGCAAGCTTGTTCTTGACCACCTTGACGCGGGTTTGGTTGCCGACCACCTCGTCGCGCTCCTTGATCGCCCCGATCCTGCGGATGTCGAGGCGCACCGAAGCGTAGAATTTGAGCGCGTGCCCGCCGGTGGTGGTCTCGGGCGAGCCATACATCACGCCGATCTTCATGCGGATCTGGTTGATGAAGATCACCATGGTGTTGGAGCGGTTGATGGAAGCGGTGAGCTTGCGCAGCGCCTGGCTCATCAAGCGCGCCTGCAGGCCGGGCTGGCTGTCGCCCATTTCGCCTTCGAGCTCGGCGCGCGGAACGAGCGCGGCGACCGAATCGATGACCAGCACGTCGACCGCCCCCGAGCGCACCAGCGTATCGGCGATCTCGAGCGCCTGCTCGCCGGCGTCGGGCTGAGAGATCAGGAGATCGTCGACGTTGACGCCGAGCTTGCGCGCATAGATCGGGTCGAGCGCGTGTTCGGCATCGATGAAGGCGCAGATGCCGCCCTTCTTCTGCGCTTCCGCCAGACAATGCAGCGCGAGCGTGGTCTTGCCGGAGGATTCCGGCCCGTAGATTTCGACCACCCGGCCGCGCGGCAAGCCGCCGATTCCAAGCGCAATGTCGAGGCCGAGCGAGCCGGTGGAGACGGTCTCCACGTCCATCGACTTGTCGTTCTTGCCGAGCCGCATGATCGAGCCCTTGCCGAAATTGCGCTCGATCTGGGAGAGCGCGGCATCGAGGGCCTTCGATTTATCCATGGAGGAACCTTCAACGAGACGTAACGCGGTGGTCATTGCTCCCACTCCTTATAGGACCGGATTCGCGGGCCCGACAACGAACGGCCAGCGTGGAAGCAATGTACACGATTTGTTCTCGGTTCGCAATATGTTCTTTTTCGCGGGTGGGCGCTGTCCTAATTCCGAAGCCTTTGTCCTAATTTGAAATCCACAGTGTCCTAATTTCAGTGGAACTCGATCGAGAGCCGTGCATTAATTGGGGCGAAACTTAGGCCATGCATGGAGTATTGGGGCCATGCCGCATCCTCACCAGCCCGACCCTACCGCTCGAAAATCCCCTATCAGCCGGACCTGCCCCGCCTGCGGTCGCGATCAGATGCGCCTCACCCTGGCGAGGCCGTCGATCCACTTCGCCAACTTGGACGAATGCGTCTACCGATGTGACTGCGGCGAGGAAGCCGAGTACGTGATGATGCGGCCGGAATCGGAGTAGGCCGCCTCAGTTGGCGGCCTCATCGGGCTCCATCATTTTCAGAATGCCAGCAGGTCGTCACGCCGGTTTACGCGACTCACTAATGCGTTCTCAAAGAAGCTCGAGAACCACGCAGCGGCCGTGTCGCTGTACGTCACGCACTACAACATGTGCCGGGTCCACGAGGCCCTGCGGACCACGCCAGCGGTCGCCCTGGGCCTCGCTGATCGCGTGTGGTCGATTGGCGACTTGCTAGACGCGGCGCTTGCCACGCTGCCGGTTGAGCCGACTACGCCCGCGCCAGAGCGACGCAAGCGGTTCCGAGTAATTGAAGGGGCGCAAAGCTAGGCCGCGCTTGCTGGTGCGGGCCGGGTTTGACCCCCTAGTGGCCGGTTTTGAAAATCACAGTGGCCGGTTTTGCGATCCAGTGTGAGCTATCTCACAGAGCGACGGATCAAGATGCAGGTATTCGAGCTTGCATATCTACGCGCATGAAACGGGCTCTACCGGTGTTTCAATGCCTGACCTTACAACAATTGTTCTGATCGCCGGCCTCGCGGGCTTCACGGGCTTCGCGCTCGGCTATGGCTTGCGCGACTTTATTTCCCGTCGCCGGCACCAAGTTGCGAGAGCGCGACGCGCTCTCGGAGTGGACTAGGCCGCCTCGGTACTGGCCGGGTTTAACCCCTTGTGGCCGGATTTGAATTTCACGGTAGCCGGATTTGATATGTCGGGTTCCGAACTTAACGGAGCTAGAGCGCGTTTAATAGCTGGACGGTCCTCGATCCATCGACTCCCCCCGATCCCCGAGGCCATCCCAAGTACGGACCATTTGTCGCAAACTAAGCCTCGCCCAAGCGGGGCTTTCTTCTTTTGGCCGCCTCAGTTGGCGGCTTCGTTCTGTTGAGCCCCCAAGAACCTCACGTCCTTGATCGGGAAGCCCACGCCTAAGTCTGGATTATCCACAGCCTCGCGCTAACGAGCGGCGGCGCAAACATCGACAGTTTCGGTCGTGTCCTAATTTCGAAACCGTTGTCCTAATTTGAAATATTCGGTGTTCCAATTTGATGGAACCACAGAACCAAACGCCCACGTCCGGCTTTGGTCTCTGATGCTGGATATCGGAATAGCTCTGGGTCTTGCACTGGTGGGCTTCGCGCTCGGCTACGGCACGCGCGAAGTTGTTTCCTATCGACGTCGTCAGGCCGCCAGCCGAGGCGGCCAAAGAGAAGCCCCGACCGCCGTCAGGTCTTGCGATCGGGGCTTCCACCTGGAGGGTTGAGGTTACGCTTCGCCCCCTCCCGAGATCCCCTGAAGCGTAACAGCCACACGCTATTGCGCTTGTGCTTCATCGGCAAGGATGCGAGCTCGAAAGAAAATTACTGTGATATTTTTGCAACCATCAACGGTCACCCAAAACCGGCCACAAGGGCTAAACCCGGTCAGTATCCGCTCGATAGGGCTACCCCGAAGCCATTGTGCTGATTTGATTTCTGCGTGTGCGATTCGGAACGACGGACCCCGTCATTGGATTGGTAGGACATATGACCAACGGGTGACGGCGGTGACACGCAAGAAGGCAGAGGAATATCGACGCCTCGCACAACAGTGCCTTGCAATGGCGTGTACCCTCTCGAACGCGGAAGCACGCGTCAGCGCGCTGCAGATGGCGCAGGTCTGGCAGCGCTTGGCGGATGAGCAGGAGCGAAACCCCGGTCTCGCTGAAAGTCCCCCGCCACCACCCGGCGGTGGGCAAATCCAACCGATCGTTCAACAGCAACAGCAGGTCCAACCCAAGGACGACGACACGAAGGAATAAGCCGCGTCCCTCACCGCGGGGCGGCCGAGCTCCGACCTACCTTGACGACGACGCCGCCTCGATTGGCCGCCGGCTTAACGCTTCTCGTAGCCGCACCTTCGCACCACCGTTACAGTCCAGCAGCCGGTTTCCATGCAGGCCTCGTACCGCCTTTGGCACACCCGCTGCGTGCCGCAATGCGCCCGCGCCTGCGAGCAGGTTGCCCGCTCTTGGGCCGATGCTTCGTTCTGAAACATCGCGACGAACGGCACGCCGAGCGCCGCGACGAGGACAGTTCCGAACAGCAAACGGGCCATCACGTCCCCCCACAAATGGCGGCGCGGCCCAAATCTTATATTCGAAAACAGGCCCCCGCGAAATTCAAAAGGCGGGCTCGAAACGGCGCTGCCGGCGCGCGCGCGACGCGGAATCATTCTTGGCGAGCAAACGTCGCGGTGGGCATGCGCCTCGATTCTGATTTGGGCAGCGCTCGGATCTGATTTTGGCAGAAATGTCACACTAAATCGGTTTCAGACTCGAGGCTGTTGCGCAAAGCGCGCATGCTGCATTACGGTGCAACATCACGATCGGCCAGAATCGTGGTAACGCCTCTGCACGAGAGCCCCGGACCTGCCACGGCCGGGGCTTCTCTCTTTTGGACGCCGGATGCTCGCCGGGCGCAGCTTGGTCGTTCCAGTGGATAGCCCCGCGCTGATCTCCCAAAGCAGGCGTAAGATATTACCGGCAAAGATATTACCGGCAACCGGAGGCGCGTCAGCGTCCGACATCGGTTGCGCTGCGGCCGATGTCGAGGGCGCGCGTCATAGCGCCGCCTGCCGAAGCGTTGCCGTGCATCGCATAGGCGCGCTTTTTCTGGGCGCGTTTTGCCCGCGATCAAATCGCAAAGGCGTCGTCAGACTTTGCTAAGCATGACAGGCTCGAAGCGGCATGGGAGAGCGAACGCTAAGCGGCGCCTATGCACATCCTCGATTCTCAGCCGTGGACCAAAACCGCAAGCTCGGTAAAATGCCGCCGTTCGGCACGACAAGCGGGGCACATCCCGACAAACCTAAGGAGAGACCTGATGCGCAAAGTCACGCTCACCCTTGCGATCGCACTGCTGTTCGCAGGATCGGCGGTCCTCACCGCCGACGCGCAAACCTCGCGCGGGGCCAATAACATCGCTGCGCAGAACTTCACGCCGATCGAACCGGCGGCTTGCCGCGGATGGGGACCTTATTGCCGGCCTGGATTCACCCGCGTGTGCGGTCGGTTTCGATGCTGGTGTCGTCCCTGCTGGTAAATAGCGGTGCGAAAGGCGGGGCCGCTGTTCTTGGCGGCCCCGCCATCGCGCGATTGATGCGTTTGACGTGACCCGGCATCATCGGACTTGGGTCACCTCGGAGGACCCGCCATGGTCGCCGAATTCAGAGGACCTTCGCCGCATGACCTGGGAACGGCGGAACTGGCGACGGCCCGATTCGTGGACGAGAGCGTGGAAGTCAGCTTGCATCTCCTCGACGACTGGCACCGGCCCATGGGTCCAATCATTCAAGTGCGAATGACGCCCGAAGTCGCGCGCTCGCTGGCAGAGCGCCTCACCGCTGCGGCCGAAGCCCGAACGTAAATTTTGCTTGCACCGCCGTCGCTGCCGCCAAAGGCGGTCGAACCCGGCCCGATTCGGGTTGCCGCTTACATTTTTCCGTTATTTAAGGCAGATACAATTTGGTGATCGTTTCCGGGGCGGTGGCGGTGCGTACCCTGATACTCGATCTTACGATGGCTCTGACCATCGGGTTTGCGCTCGGCTACGGCGTTCGCGAGTGGATTTCCCGCCGACGCCGCCAGGCGGAGCGACGGCGACGGGGCCTCGATGGGGGCTTCTGGCACACGTAGCGTGTCGTAACGTGCAGCCGCGGGCGGGGAGCCCTGCGGGCAAGGGCGGCTGGTCGCTCGGCAGTGTTTGTCGCCTGGCCGGCGATCGCGCCAGCAGCCCTTTGCAGGCCCCGGAATGGTATCCTAACCTCCTCAACGGCTTATCCTGCTGCATCGCGAGGGAGCGTGCCGCCCATGCCAGTTCGTCTGTTGATGATGCCCCTGCTGTTGGCGCTCTTGGCGCTTTCGGCTTGCGAAGACAAGCAAGTCGCCGGCCCCCAGGGCGAGAAGGGCGATCAAGGGCCTCCCGGCCCTGCCGGGCCTCCGGGGCCGGCGGGACCAGGCGGGACGGTCATTCGCTTCGTCGATGGTGAATGCCGCCAGGCGTGCACGGTTGCGTGCGAGGCGAACGAACGAATCCTCAGCACTCACGCCATCAATCCAGGGGGCACCTTCGTCTTCGAGGACGAGGGTCGGGCGACGTTTCGGCCGCAGCGACAGGGCGTCGCCGTCAAAGTCGTGGTGGCTTGCGCCCCCAAATAATCAAGCAAGCAAAGAAGCAAGTCGTCGGGCCGCGCATCGCTACCGCATCGACCTCGCTGGATCGATTTTGGACGGCCGGGCGGGGGATTCCCGTGTCCTCACGCGTCCTTGCGGCGTCCTATTTTCGGCCACAACGGCGCCTAGCATCGGCGCCGTGAGGGGTGCGACCGGTCTGGGGGACTGGAATGAGAACCGTCGTCATAGCTCTAGCGAGCATCATAGCGCTAGCGAGCATCGCGACTGCGCCGGCTTACGCTCAAATGCGCGGAAAGGGCGGCGCGAAGAATCCCGGGTCGGAGCAGCAGACCGCCGAGCAGAAACGCAAGGCCGCCGAGGCGGAGAAGGCGTACAAGGCCGCGCTCGACAAGATACCGGACAAGAAAAAATCCGACCCGTGGGGAAGCGTGCGTTAGGGGCCGGTTTCGGCTCCGCGCGCCGCGCACGACGACCGCATCCGACGCACGACCGCGACGATCTCTTCGCGGCTGCAGGCAATCGCGCCATGAGCGAGCGCGCGCCGCCGTTCGTACGCGGTGAGGTCGTAGTGGGGGACCGACGTGCGCGGCGGCCCCTGATACGACGT
>VAZL01000202.1:7050-10836 GCA_005883445.1 Alphaproteobacteria bacterium
ACACTGGCATGGATACGGGGACGAACGTCAGCGCCTGCCTCCCCCATCGCTCGATCTCCAGTCCTGCGGGTGATGCCCGGGTGAGTCCTCATCGTTCCACCCGTGGAACTTACCCATGCTCGCGCCCCGGCTGGCGGGCGGCAAGCCGCCGCGGTGCCCGCCGAGGGAACCTTCTGCCCGATTCCCCGTTAAAGCGTGTGTCCGCTAATGGACATAGGGGCGGGGGTGCACAGGTCAGAGCAAGCGCTATGGTCGCCCGGGATGCATATCAGCAGCGTGTGAGCGAATGCGTTCAATTCGCGGAACAAGCGGTCGACGACAAGGAGCGGATGACGTGGCGTGAACTGGCCCTGTGCTGGCTGCGGCTTTCCGAATATGCGGAACAGTTTCGCCAAGAGGCGAAGTCGCGCGCAGCCTGACCATCAGGAGGACCGGTCGATGAATCCATCCGAGGAATTTCTCAGGCACGCCGCCGACTGCCAGCGAATGGCCAAGTTCACGCGCGATCCCGCGAGCAAGCAGACATGGAGCCGGATGGCGGAGCGATGGGTTCGTTGCGCCGAAGTGTTCAAGAGCCAGTGCGCGGCGGCAAGGCCGGCGAAGCGGTTTCGTCCCGACGCTGCCGGCATGCAGCATTGACGCGGCCGAGCGCGCCCTTTCCGCTGCGCTCCGTTATGGCGTAGTCCCGCTGCGCTCCGTTATCGCCTAGTCGCGATTTTTTAAATAGTCGCGGCGGCGTCACCGCGGCGCGAGCCGCATCTGCTCCAGCACCGCGCGGCCGAACAGGCTGTAGGGATTGCCGAGCTGTTCCATCACCTCGAAGTGGTTGTAGCTTTCCATCACGGCGAGCGTCACCGGCTTGCCGGCGGCCTTGACCGCGGCGGCGAAGTCGCGGCTCTGGCGCTGGAACTCGGGCGTTTCCAACGTGCCGTGGACCAGCGCGACCGGCGCCGCCAGCAGGTCGAGATGACGCTGCGGGCTGAGCTTGTCCTCGATCGCGTCGGTGAATTTCACGTAGCTCGAGCGCTTGGACAGCCGCACCGGCTTGAGGTCGTACATGCCGCTGCCGCACACGCCGCCCTTGATGACGGTGGGCGGCAAGCCGAAATCCTTTTCCCAATCCGTGGTCAACAGCACGCCGGCGAGATGTCCGCCGGAGGAATGGCCGCAGACATAGAGCCGCTCGGGATCGCCGCCGAAGCTCTTGGCATTGCGGTAGACCCAGGCGACGGCGCGGCGCACCTGGTCGGCCATGACCATCAGATCGCCGCCGGTCTCGAGCACATTGTTGAAGTCGAGCACGACGTGATGCGCGCCGGCGTTCACGAACATCTCGGCCGCGTACGCGTAGTTGATTGCGAGCCCCGCGCGCCAGGCGCCGCCGTGGACGAAGACGCTCACGGGAGCATTCGGCACTTTGGCGGTGAACACGTCGAGCCCCTCCATCGGCGTCGCGCCGTAGGCGAAACGCTGGGGCGCGCCGAGGCGTTCGCGGGCGAGCTCGCTGTTGCGGGCGCAGCGCTTGAGGATGTAGTCGCGGTTGGGGGCGTAGACGAGCTGGTCATACGCGTCGTCGAGATCCTGCTGGTCCATGTCGAGCCAGACCAGCGGTCCCTTGACCCGTGGCGGTTGCGGCGGCCGTTGCGCCAATGCCGATCCTCCCGCGCCGAGGACGGTGGCGGCGACGAGCGCGCGGCGGGTGAGTCCGTTGCGGCGTGACGGCGGCATGGAGGAAAGCGCCCCGTTACGCCGTCGTGCCCAGCCGCATCTGCGCCAGCACCGCGCGGCCGAGCAGCCCGTAAGGATTGGCCAGCGTCTCCAGCATCTCGAAGTGGTTGTAGCCCTCGCCGACGATGAGCTCGACCGGCTTGCCGGCGGCCTTCACGGCCGCGTGGAAGTCGCGAGTCTGGCGCTGGAATTCCGGCGTCTCATAGGTGCCATGCGCCAGAATGAGCGGGGTGTTGAGCTTGTCGATATGCCGCTGCGCGCTCAGCGCCTCCTCCATCTCGTCGGTGAACTTGACGTATTTCGAGCGCTTGGAGAGCCGCACCGGCTTGAGGTCGTACATGCCGCTGCCGAGCGTCGCGCCCTTGAGGATGTCGAGCGGGAGACCCTCCTTGGGCCAGTCGTGCGTCACCACGCAGCCGCCGATGTGCGAGCCCGAGGAGTGCGAGCTCAGATAGAGCCGGCCGGGGTCGCCGCCGAAGCTCTTGGCGTTCTTGTAGACCCAGCCAACGGCGCGGCGCACCTGCTCGACCATGGGAAAGAGGCTGCCGCCCGCATCGTCGACATTGGTGAAGTCGAGGATGACGAAATGCCCCCCCGCCCGCACGAATGGTTCGGCCAGGCAAGCGTAGTCGGCGGCGCGGTTGGCGCGCCAGGCTCCGCCGTGGACGAAGATATTGACCGGCGCGTTCGCCCGGCTGGTGCGGTAGATGTCGAGCTTCTCGATCTCGGTCGCGCCGTAGGCGACGCGCGCGGGCGCGCCGATGGCGGCGCGCGCCTGCTCGCTGTTGGCGATCCGGCGCTTGGCGACCTGCTCGCGATTGGGTGCGTAGACAATCTGATCATAGGCGTCGTCGAGCGCCTGCTGGTCCATGTCGAGCCAAACGAGCGGACCCTTGGCGCGCGGTTGCTGCGCCCGCGCGGCAGCGCTCGCGGCCACCGCCGCGCCGCCGGCGGCGGCGAGGACCGTGCGTCGGGTGGCGTTGTCGTCGTATTGCATGGTCATGCTGCCTTCATGATGGGTGTCGTGGGCGGGATCGTCATTGGCTTTATCGCGCCGCCGCGGCAGCGCCGCAAGCCTATTGCGGCACGCGCATGGCTGCCCGCATCGTGGCGCCGGCGCATCGCCGTTATGCTAGCCGAGGAATGAGCTGCAAACCGACGGCTATCGTCATGAACCACGCCCGGTCGCGCTGACTGCGGAGCCTGCCATCCAATTCCTCTCGCCCCTCGAGATCGCCTATTGCTGCGTGGTGATGGTCGCCTCCTACGCGCTGCGCGGCTCGACCGGCTTCGGCGCCGCCGCGGCCATGCCGTTGCTCGGGCTCGTCATCCCCCTCAAGGTTCTGATCCCGGCATGGACGTTGATCGGGCTCACCGCCGGCGTCACGCTGCTTGGCCGTGACCGCCCGTACATCGCCTGGAGCGAAATGGCGCGCTTGCTGCCGACGTGCATGATCGGCATCGCGATCGGACTCTACCTTTTCACCGCGCTTGATTCGCGCACGCTGGCGCAGGGGCTCGGAGCCCTGATCCTACTTTATGGGCTCGCAAGCCTCGCCGCGGCTGATCGCACCGCTCGCCGGCACGCTCGGCGGCGCCGTCGGCACCACCTTCGGAACCATGGCGAGCGTTTTCTTCGCAATCTATTTCGACGCCATGCGCATGACCAAGGAGGCCTTCCGCGCCAGCATGACCGCCATTCTGGTGGCACTGGGCGTCGTCCGCGGGCTGGGCTATTGGGCGGTGGGAGAATACAGCCGCGACGTGCTCGTCACCGTGGCCATTGCGCTGCCGATGATGCTTGTCGGCATCTACATCGGCAATCGCATCCATACCGGCATAAGCGAGCTTACGTTCCGCCGCCTGGTCAGCGGCGCGCTGATGGTGAGCGGCTTGGCGCTGCTGCTGAAGAGCGCCTGACCGCGAGCGCGCCACCGTCGACTGCCCGGCGCAATCACGGACTGGCGTGATCGATGAATTTCTTGGGCGGCGCCTCGCCCCATTGCGAGGTGAGCGCCTCTTCCGCCGGCACCAGATTGGAGCCGTTCGCCAGGTTCA